>CAIRMS010000152.1 GCA_903879765.1 uncultured Flavobacteriales bacterium | reverse complement strand
GTTTATGGCCTGTTTTGATGTAGGATTTCAAAGATTTTGATATCCGCTTCCGTGCATTCAACATGACGTCGTTCCATCATGGCTTTTGCTGCTTGAATGGCTTTTTCCAGTTGAAAAACACTTTGTTCCTTTTCTACCAACCAAGTGAATGAAGGAAGGTGTTTTGGAGGGAAGGAATCCGAGAATACATTTACAGCAAATCCAATGACCGTTGCGGTATTAAACATCGTATTGATAGCACTTTTGGAATGATCTCCCATGCAAAGTCCCATAAATAGTAATTCGCTCGCTTCAATGCTTTTGGATTCATAGCTGTAACTTGAAACGGTGCTGTAATTGTTTTTTAAGTTGGAGGAGTTTGTATCCGCTCCAAGGTTGCACCATTCACCAAGAATGGAATTACCCAAGAATCCATCGTGACCTTTATTTGAATAAGCAAAGAAGATGACATTGTTCACTTCGCCTCCAACACGGCAATGCGGACCGATAGTTGTTGCGCCATAGATTTTAGCGCCCATTTTCACCACGGCTTCTTCACACAGCGCAAAGGATCCACGAATCATTGATCCTTCCATGATTTCGGCGTTTTCACCAATGTAAATCGGACCATGATTCGTATTTAATGTACAACCTTCCACCGTTGCTCCCTGTTCAATAAAAAGTAAATCACTGGATCCAATTAGGGTATTTGTTTTGGATAATTTCTGTGATTTGCGTTCATCGGTAATCAGGTAAAAATCCAATTCAATCGCAGCTTCATTCTTTTGGTACAAGTCCCAGCGATTTTCTATGACAATTGGTTCCGCTCCAACGTATTCGATTTTTGTGGTAGAATTCCCGTTTTCCGCGATAAAAAGTCCATTCATGTATAATGAATATCCGTCTTCCAACGCATAAACTGCTGCTGCAACTTCTTCGTTTGGAATGACTTGTGCATTCACACGAATCGATGAATCCGTTGCTGGAAACTTATCTTGCAAATAGGATACCGTGAGATATCCAACCTCACACTCTGGTAGCAAGCGTTCCCAACGTTCGTTGTTGGTGTAAATGCCCATGCGTAAATTTCCTACCGGTCGACTTAAAGTCAATGGTGCGAAGCGTAAGTGAAGTCCGTTGTCGTCTAAATTGATTTTCATGCTGTTGCTTTTTCTGTTTGCGCTGTACTCGTAAGGTAAAGAAGGATAAAGGTAAGTCCACCATTTAAAATAAGCATTTCATGACCGAAGGCATAGCCGTTTAGCCAGTTTTCTACGTTGTAATTTGGATCGAAATACGTCATAATTAATGGACCATAAGTAATTCCAAGACAAATGAGAGGCGCAAGGACACATACAATTGGAACCATGTAATTTTTTAAGCTTCGTTTGGTGAGAATTCCGAAAGCAAACAAGCCCAATAATGGACCATAGGTAAATCCAGCGATGGTAAAAATTAAATCAACGATGCTTTTGTTGTCCATCCATTTGAAGAAGAAAACAAGTAACATGAAAAGCACAGCAAAAGACAAGTGAACTCCTTTTCGAAGCTTATTTTTTTGTGTTTCACCCATGTCGGCACGACGTTCAAAACCTAAAATATCGATGCAAAATGATGACGTTAACGCCGTAATGGCTCCATCCACGGAAGGAAATAAGGCGGAAATTAATCCAATGATAAAGATGATGAATATCCCAAAAGGAAGGTGTTGTTGAACGATTGATGGGAACAAATCATCCGGTTTAAATTCCCAGCCATTTTGTGTAGCGAAGAGTTGCAACATTCCACCTAGTAAAAGAAAAAGGGCATTCACAAATAATAGAATAAAACTAAAGACCACCATGTTTTTCTGAGCATCCTTCAAGTTTTTAACACTGATGTTTTTCTGCATCATTTCTTGATCAAGTCCTGTCATTGTGATGGTAATAAAAGCACCACCAATAATGTGTTTCCACATGAAATCTTTGCGCATGGGATCCGTGCTCCATAGTTTGGTCATATCACCTTCAGACATTTTATTCCAAATGTGTCCCCAGGACCAATTTAATTCACTTTGAATGGCAATAATGCAAACAACCAGCGCTAATAACATGAATACCGTCTGAAGCGTATCTGTCCATACGATGGTCTTCACTCCACCTCTAAATGTGTAGGCAAGAATCATGGCAATAATAATCACCGTGGACAACCAAAAGGGAATGCCAACACTGTCAAAAACGAATAATTGCAAGACATTGATGACTAAATAGAGTCGAACCGTTGCGCCCAATGTTCTGGATAAAATAAAATACCCAGCGCCCCATTTGTAGGCTGCGAATCCGAGTCGGTATTCGAGGTAGCGGTAAATCGAACTTAAATTGTATTTGTAATAGAGTGGGAGTAGGACATAGGCCACGATGAAATAACCGATGAAAAATCCAAGAACCATTTGGTAATAATAGAATCCATTAGCTGATACGGTGCCCGGTACAGAGACAAAAGTAACGCCAGAAAGGGAAGTTCCAATCATTCCAAAAGCGACAAGGTACCAGGGGCTTTTTTTATCCCCTGTAAAGAAACTTTGTGAAGTGGAATTTTTGGAAGTGTAATGTGAAATCAACAATAAAACGCCAAAGTAGGCAATCAATATTGCGATTATAAAAGCTTGATTCATACAGCATGTTTGAAATGTAAAAATAATCGAAAGGACGATATGTGCTGAGAATTTTGCGCATTACTTTTCATTCGATTGTTATCTTTGTCAAAAACAACGCATATGGAACTTTGGATCTTTCTCTTGTTATTGGTGTTCTTCGGACTGACAATCATCGCTTTGGTATATTTCTTTTTGAAGCGCCAAGAGGATCATGAATTAGTAAAACTTCAACTAGAATTACGAAAAGGACGACAAGAATATTTCTTGCCCTCTCGATTGGAGGCCTATCAACGATCCATATTGTTGATGGAAAGAATTCATCCCAACAGTTTAGTGATGCGTGCACATCAGGGTAATGTTTCTGCGCTAACGCAACAAGGAATTTTATTGAAAACCATTCGCGATGAGTTTGATCACAATGTGACACAGCAATTATTCGTTTCCGAAATAGGTTGGAAAATGATGCGTGATTCGAAAGAAGAATCCATTCGCTTGATTAATATTGCTGCAGCACAAATGGGAGAGAACGCTACCTCATTGGATTTATCTGCGAAAATCATGGAGCTTTTGGCACAATTAGACACGATGCCATCCGAAGTTGCGGTTGCTTTCTTAAAACAAGAGTTTCAAGCGTTATTTTGATGCGAACTTCGCCTTCAATAGTTCAAAAATCATTGGAAGCAAGGAAAGACCAATAATTCCAAAAATAACGAGTTCAAAATTTTTCTGAACGAAAGGCATGTTTCCGAAGAAATATCCAAGCATTGTTAATCCGCTTACCCAAGCAACACCACCAATGACGTTGAAGCGCAAGAATTTCTGGTAACTCATGTTTCCGATTCCGGCTACAAATGGAGCAAATGTGCGAACGATCGGTACAAAACGTGCAATAATGATGGTTTTAGATCCATGCTTTTCATAGAAGGCATGCGTTTGATCGATGTACTTTTGTTTGACTAATTGTCTATTTCCTATTTTCCACTGTAGGACTTTCAGACCGATTTTTTTGCCTAAAAAGTAATTCAGTCCATCTCCAAGAATGGCTGCGAAAATCAAAAGTGCCAAAACAAGAAAGAGATTCAATTCGGCAGTTTCACCATTTTTAACAACTCCAGCACAAAAGGTTCCAGCTGCGAACAATAGGGAATCGCCCGGTAATAAAGGCATCACGACCAATCCCGTTTCCACGAAAATGATCAGAAACAAAATACCGTAAATCCACAAGCCATAATCTTGAATCAACACAAATAAATGCGTATCCAAATGCAAGAAAAAATCTAAAAAATCTTTGAGTAAGGTCATTAGTCGAGTTTTAAAGATGGATCAACGTGCTCAATCCAACCGAGGATTCCACCTTCCATGACAAAAACGTTTGGAAAATGAAATTCTGTTTCTAACAAATTTACGACAGCTTCTGCACGACGTCCAGATTGACACATAATAACGACATCTTTGCTTGAATTAATTTCTTGTTGTCTCAAGGAAATTTCACCCATGGGGATGTGCGTGAATCCTGTATTGCAATGTTGGTATTCGTAGTCTTCACGAACGTCAATTACGATCAAATTGTCCTCTTTTGACAATCTTTCTTTACAGCTTTTTGGGTCGATGTAGCGCATAAATTGTTTTGACAAAGATAAGATTTGCTTTTAATTCTGAGCAATTTCATAGATTTTAGCTCCATTTTTAAGTGAATTCTGATGTGAAATCCAAGGCATGAAAATAGTTGATGGGTTGTTTTGGTCGATTTGGTCACTTTTGTAGTAAACTTTCCAAGTCTTCCTGTTTAATTTGATTTCTCGACCAAATGAAGTTTTCACGATTTCTAATTTTCGATCGTCGAATAAAAATTGAACATTTTTCTTTCGGATGGGAATCATCTCCATATTTGAAGGATACAACTTTTGGTGATTGGTCGCGGAAAATTGAATTTTATCTGGATTTACAGCGTCGTAAAAACACCAACTTCGTTCGCCCACTTTGAGAATTAACGTGAACTTGTTCTCATTTAAGAAACAGAGGTGTGCTGAAGATGCATTTAGAAAACGTTCGTGACTGATCCATGCCAAAATGACCAAGAAATGAACGGCATTAATCGTCCAATAGTGTTTTTTGATTTCACCTAGCAGAAGAATACTGGCGTTAATAAGTAGGATAGGAACGAGAATAATAGTTAATTCAAAACCATAAACAAGTGCGCCTGGCCAAGATTCAATCCACTGGATTAAACGAAACATCCAAAAGACGGAATAAAGTAAAATGAGTCCGTTTAATTTTCCAAGCAAAGGAATTTTGTGGGTAACTAAAATGAAAATCCCTGCTCCTAAAACAAGCGAGGAAAGTCCCATGAGCCCCAGGTTGGCAATGGCGAAGTAATTCGGGAATTGATGAAAATAATAAAGTGTTAACGGTGTTGTGGCGACTTGTGCAGCAAATCCAATCGCGGTTCCTTCCCACAGATAGTAAAGAATTTTATTTTCCGGTTGATAAATAGAGGAGATTTTCGGGTAAAACAAAAAGATGCCCAACATGGCCAAATAAGATAGTTGAAATCCAATGTCAAACAAGTACATCGGTTTCCAAAGGACAATGATAAAGGCGGTAAAGAACAATGAATTAATCGAGGATGTTTGTAAGCCCTTCCATTGCGTCCAAGTTAGTACACTAAACAAAAATACC
>CAIRMS010000151.1 GCA_903879765.1 uncultured Flavobacteriales bacterium | reverse complement strand
GTTACTTTTGTAACGCTATTCAACGCTGGCAAAATTAGAAAATAAAACATGAAGTCCCTTCAATACTTAAATAAATATTTCCTAAAATATAAATGGCGCTTTCTTTTGGGAATCATTTTCACCATTGTGAGTAATTATTACGGTGTTCAAATGCCGATCTATTTTAAAAATGCCATTGATCATTTATCTGATACCAAGCCCAATAACGTTCTTTGGCTTGCCTTTCAGTTAGGTGGGTCTTACATGTTACTATCATTGATAAAAGGATTTTTTTTGTTTTTAATGCGTCAAACCATCATCGTGATGTCGCGATACATCGAATTCGATCTAAAAAATGAAATATACACCCATTATCAAACATTAGATCAGGGATTTTTCAAACGGAATTCCACGGGAGATTTAATGAACCGTATTTCAGAAGATGTTGGACTTGTGCGTATGTACTTGGGTCCAGGAATCATGTATATTATTAACTTAATCATTGCATTCGCATTAATCGTCACACAGATGATTCGGATTAGCCCATCTTTAACACTGTTCGTTTTGATTCCACTTCCGATCATGTCCATTTTAATTTACCGTGTTTCTTCGCGCATGAATGCCATGAGTACATTGGTTCAAAAAGAACAATCCCTTTTATCAACTCTTGCCCAAGAAACCTTTTCTGGGATTCGAATTATCAAAGCTTACAACCGAGAAAAGGAAACCGAAGATAAACTAGGGCAAAGCGCAGAAAATTACAAAAAGCAAAGCATGCGTTTGGTACTTGTTAACGCCTTCTTTATGCCAACCATCATGTTTTTAATTGGCATCAGTATTTTAATTGCTGTGTATTATGGCGGCATTTTATCTTTCACTGGACCAACAAAAGAACGGATTTCCATCGGAAGCATTGTAGCTTTTATTATGTTCGTCAATAGCCTAACTTGGCCATTTGCCAGCTTAGGATGGGTTTCAAGCATCATTCAACGCGCCTCCGCATCACAGAAACGCATAAACGAATTCCTACTCACTAAACCAACAATCCTAAATTCAGAAACGGGGGAATTTGACTTTCAAGGAAGCGTTGCATTTAAACAAGTGAGCTTTCAATACCCAATTACGGATATCACTGCCGTTTCCAATGTTTCATTTCAGGTAAACAAAGGCGAAACACTCGCAATTGTTGGTCATACTGGAAGTGGAAAATCAACGATTAGCTCCTTGTTGATGCGACAATACGACCCTCAATTTGGCGAAATATTGTTTGATGAAAAACCATTGTCCTCCATCAATCTTCATGCACTTCGCGATCAAACAGGTATTGTGCCGCAGGATGTATTCTTATTTTCAGACACCATTCGAGAAAATTTACAATTTGGTGTAAATGATCACACACCAACAGAAGAAGAACTCATTGCTGGTTGCGAAATGACACATGTGTACCATAATATTCAAGGATTTCCGGATGGATTCGACACCTTACTCGGTGAACGCGGAGTCAATTTAAGTGGTGGACAAAAACAGCGCATTAGCATTGCCCGTGCTTTATTGAAAAAACCAAAATTGTTGATTTTAGATGATTGTTTATCCGCAGTGGACACAGAAACGGAAGAAATCATTTTAAGAAACTTGGAAAAAGGAAAAGAAGACCGAACAACCATTATCATCAGTCATAGAATATCCACGATTCGAAATGCCACAAAAATCATTGTACTCAATCACGGCGAAGTCATTGAAAGTGGAACTCACGAAACTTTAATTAGCCAAAAAGGAACATACTTCGATATGTACGAACAGCAATTGAAACAAGAGAAAAATTGAAAAAACACCCTCTTATCCAAACTTATTAACACATATTTGTTTGTCTTTTTTTGAAACAACTATTTGATTTTCAGCGTAAGTTAGCTCAAACTTTAAAACCAACAACTATGAAAAAGTTTATGATTTTTGTCAGTGCATTAACGTTGTCAGGAACAATGTTCGCACAAAAACCTGCGAGTGATGATTCACATTATTCGTTAGAAGGATTAGCTAATTTGAATACCGTAGATGGTATGAGTTGGACAGCCCCTTCACTTCGTTTACGTTATTTTGTGAATGACAACATCGCGGCGCGAGTTCAATTCGGATTTGGCGGTGATGGCACATCTGTGGCTGGAGTCCCAAGTACTGAATCTTACACGTATTTTGAGAATCCTGACGGAACTGGTGCTTCTGGAACGCAAGAAATCAAAAGAGGTGCATACAATCTTCAATTAGGTGCGGAATACCATCTAAAAGGGACAGAAAAAATGTCACCATACTTTGCACTAGGTGTAAATTTAGGTGGAGGAAGCTATGATGAAAAATGGACTAATTCAGATGGTACAACTTATGTAAATGGATTGAATGCAACAGTTGCAGGAGGATATTCAACTTTCGGAGTAAGTCTTGGTGCTGGATTCGACTATTACATTGCAGAAAATTTATATTTAGGTTTGGAAATGAATCTTTCTAGATCAAATGTAAGTTATGATGCAGGAGTTGTAACTGTTGGAGGTGCCGTTGCTGGATATGAGCCTGCATACAAAGAATCTTACACGAACATCGGAGCAGGGCACGGATCTATTCGTATCGGTTGGAGATTTTAATAACTCAAATTGAAATGCATTAAGGGGGCTTCGGCCCCTTTTTTTATGCATAATAAAAACAATTCTTACCTTTGTCAACGTTATGAAAGAAAGAAATCGCATCGAAGTTTGCTTCACACCAGGAGAATACGAAATTGTAGTTGTTATTGATGTACTTCGCGCAACTTCTGCGATTTGCGCTGCTTTTGCGAACGGAATCAACTCCATTATTCCTGTCCCAACCGTTGAAGAAGCTTGGGAATACAAGAAGAAGGGATATTTAGCTGGGGCTGAGCGCAAAGGACAAATTGTGGAAGGATTTGACTTTGGAAATTCACCCTTTTCATACATGCGTGAGGACTTCAAAGGACAAGACGTCGTGCTAACAACAACGAACGGAACAAAGTCACTTGACGTAGCAAAAGATGCCGATATCGTTGTGGTTGGATCTTTCTTAAACCTCCAATATTTGAGCGAATGGCTTGTTAAACAAGAGAAAAACATTCTTTGCTTGTGCTCTGGATGGCAAGACAAATTCAATTTAGAGGATACGATTTGTGCAGGAGCGATTTCCGACTACTTAATCACATCAGGGAAATTTACATCTGAAGAAGATTCCAGTATTGCGGCAAAATACTTATATTTATCTGCAAAGGACAATTATTTAGGTTACTTAAAATCAAGTTCGCACCGTCGTCGTTTGAAGAATTTAAACTTAAACGAAGACATTAAATATTGCCTTACACCTAATCAAACAGATGTTATTCCGATTCTAAAGGATGGTAAATTGGTTCAATTATAAAACTGCTTTCATTGTTCTGCTTCTGGGCGGACTGTTTCAAAGTAGCACAAAGAAATCAGATAAATTAACCTGGGGATTTTTTGGACACAAACGGATTAATCGCATTGCGGTCTTCACCCTACCTGCTCCAATGTTTGGTTTTTATAAGGAACACATTGAATTTCTGACCGATCACGCAGTTGATCCGGATAAACGTCGTTACGCGATGGAAGGTGAAGCACAATGTCACTATATTGACTTAGATCACTATTACAAAGTTGGAGAGAATCCATTTGATGTGATTCCGCGTCGCTGGAAAGATGCCGTGGATAAATTCACAGAAGACACCCTGCAAGCTTATGGAATCGTTCCGTGGCACATTGTTCAGATGAAATACCGACTTCAAAAAGCATTTGAAGCAAAGAATGTCGATTTAATCTTGAAGTACTCCGCAGATATTGGACATTACATCGGAGACGCTCACGTTCCTTTGCACACAACAGAAAACTATAACGGACAATTGACAGGCCAACGTGGAATTCATGGTTTATGGGAAAGTCGTTTGGTCGAAATCAATGCGGAAGATTACGATTATTTTGTAGGAAAAATCAAGTATGTTTCCAATGTTCAAGATTTGGCATGGGAAGCAGTGCGTGCCTCTCACCTAGCCTTAGATTCTGTTTTGCGCATCGAAAAGGAATTGACAAAGGAATTTCCATCGGATAAAAAATACAGTTACGAGCAACGAGGAAACACGACCATCTCCGTTTATTCAAAAGAATTTTGCGAGGCTTACCATCAACGCATGAATGGCATGGTCGAACGAAGATTGAAAGCAGCGATTTTAGCCGTTGGCTGTATTTGGTATACCGCATGGGTTGATGCTGGTCAACCAGATCTCAGTAAACTTCAAGCTGTACCTCCTACAGCAGAATTACTAAAGGAATTTGCAGATTTAGACGCACACTTCCACAACGACAAGCATTTTGGAAGGATTTGTGATTGAATAAATACAAAACGACCTAATACCAAATCGTCAAAATTTCCTAAATTAATTCAAGCTACGGTAACGAATGCGTTTTGGACCTGCGTCACCAAGGCGTTTGCGTCGGTTTTCTTCGTATTCTGAATAACTTCCTTCGAACCAATATACCTGTGAATCACCTTCGAACGCAAGAATGTGTGTACAAATACGATCTAAGAACCAACGGTCGTGGGAAATAACCACCGCACATCCTGCAAAGTTTTCAATTCCTTCTTCAAGTGCACGAAGTGTATTCACATCGATGTCATTGGTAGGCTCATCCAGTAAAAGTACGTTTGCCTCCGTTTTAAGTGTCATGGCAAGGTGTAAGCGATTTCGCTCTCCACCAGATAATATTCCGACTTTCTTGTTTTGATCTGCACCGATGAAATTGAACTTCCCAAGGTAAGCACGCGAATTGATTTTCTGATTTCCAATTTCTACGTATTCGAGTCCATTGGAAACCACTTCAAAAACTGTTTTATCCGGATGGATGTCCTTATGTGTTTGATCAACGTAACCAATTTTCACTGTTTCTCCAACGGTAAATTCTCCTTGATCAACTTTCAATTCGTCCATGATCATTTTGAAGATGGTCGTTTTTCCGGCACCATTCGGACCAATGATTCCAACGATTCCTGCTGGTGGTAATTTAAAATTCAAATCATCGTAGAGCATTTTATCGCCAAAGGACTTCCCAACATGAACAGCATCAATAACATTGTTTCCAAGACGTGGTCCATTTGGAATAGGAATCTCCAAAATCGCGTCTTTTTCACGTGCGTCTTCGGAAAGCATTTTATCGTAGTTCTGTAAACGCGCTTTGCTTTTCGCCTGACGAGCTTTGGGATTCATGCGCACCCACTCCAACTCTCGGGCCAACATTTTTTGACGTTTCGATTCAGATTTCTCTTCCTCTTTCAATCGATTTCCTTTTTGCTCTAACCAAGATGAATAATTTCCTTTCCATGGAATTCCTTCTCCACGGTCTAATTCAAGAATCCATCCTGCGACATTATCCAAGAAATAACGGTCGTGGGTTACAGCAATCACCGTTCCTTTGTATTGTTGTAAATGTTGTTCCAACCAGTCGATTGACTCTGCATCCAAGTGATTGGTAGGCTCATCCAACAATAGAATATCAGGGTTTTGTAACAACAAGCGACAAAGTGCCACTCTGCGTTTTTCTCCTCCGGACAAGGTTCCAATCAACTGATCATCCGGTGGACAACGCAAGGCATCCATTGCTCTCTCGAGTTTCGTATCCAATTCCCACGCATCCAAAGCATCAATTTTATCTGATACTTGTCCTTGACGCGCAATCAATTTGTCCATTTTATCTGGATCATTCAGGATTTCTTCATCCATGAACGCCGCATTGATTTCTTCGTATTCTTTCAATGCATCCACCGTTTCTTGCGCACCTTCCATCACGACTTCCTTGACCGTTTTCGTCAAATCTAAATCTGGTTCCTGCGCCAAATATCCAACCGTATATCCTGGAGAAAACACCACATCTCCTTGAAAAGATGGATCGAGTCCAGCAATGATTTTCATTACCGTAGATTTTCCTGATCCATTTAAACCTATGATACCAATTTTCGCCCCATAGTAAAAGGACAAGTATATGTTCTTAATGATCTGTTTTCCTAGTGGCGTTGTTTTGGAAACTCCCACCATGGAGAAAATGATTTTTTTATCGTCTGACATTAGTTCTTTGTTTGATTCGGTAAAATTAAAAGTTTAGAACGTGAATATGCTTAATCCAATTTCACTTTGTCGTATTCTTTGTTCGTTAAAATTTCAATAGCGCGTTGTAAAATTTCATTTGACTCATTGTAAATCTGGAACATTTCATTCGCTCCCCAAAGGTCTTGAGCAATGATTGATTTCAATCGAAGTTTAATCAAATGCTCACTTGTTTTGTATCCTGCTTCATCGAATATCAATTCAGGATCTTCCTTTTGAACATAGGCAAAAAAGGCATCCATGAAAGTTTGATCACAATTAAATGTACGCTTGAACACATCAAAACTTGGATATTGAGCTTTTAACGACGCGCGTTGTGAATTCACGTAATTAAACGAATAGTTATTTAAATGTCCACCTTGAACCAACTCGCCAAAATACTTCGAGTTTTCCGTTGTATCCAATGGAACAAAGAAGTCCGGCATGATTCCACCACCACCATAAACGGTACGATGTGTTTTCATAGTTTCAAATTTCAATGAATCAGGCATTTTGATTGAATCAGCATGAATAAACTCCCCATTCAAAAAACGCTGCGTGATGTCCTTGCGATACGTTTCTGTATCCTCGTATGGTTTTTGAATGAATCGTCCTGTCGGCGTGTAATAACGTGCGATTGTCAGACGAATCTCTGATCCATCAGAAAGTGGCATTGGACGCTGAACAAGTCCTTTACCGTAAGTTCTTCTTCCAACGATTAATCCACGGTCCCAATCTTGAATGGATCCAGAAAGAATTTCACTTGCACTTGCACTGTATTCGTCCGTCAACAAGATCAATTTCCCTGTCTCAAACAATCCTTTTTTCCCTGCACGTAAATTACTGCGAGGCTGTGCACGTCCTTCCGAGTAAACGACCAATTTATCTCCAGAAAGAAATTCATCGGCTAATTTATGAGCTGCATCCAACAATCCACCACCGTTACCCTGTAAATCAAAAATCAAGTTTTTCATTCCTTGTGCTTTCAATTCAGTCAACGCTTTTAGCACTTCTTCCATCGTTGTTCTCGAGAAGCTGTTCAATTTGATGTAACCTGTTTCCTGATCTATCATGTAGGAAGCATCGACAGAGTATACAGGAATTTTATCCCTTGTAACCGTGTATTCCAAAATTTTATTTCCTTTTCTGCGAACAGTGATTTTCACTTTTGTCCCGAGTTCTCCCATTAATTTTGATCGAACCTCTTGATTTTTTAATCCTATACCTGCAATATTCACTGCGTCGACAGAAATAATCTGATCTCCAGGAAGAATTCCTAATTTTTCAGATGGTC
>CAIRMS010000150.1 GCA_903879765.1 uncultured Flavobacteriales bacterium | reverse complement strand
CGTGCTCGTCACCTTGCGATCCTTCCATACGTTGGTGATATGTTGAAATAATCATTTGTTGAACAGAAAAACTGAAAGTCATGGAAATTATCTTAAAGAAAAACGTTGATAAATTAGGTTACGCAAACGAAATCGTGAACGTAAAACCTGGATACGGTCGTAACTTCTTGATTCCTCAAGGTTACGCAACGCTTGCTACGGCTAGCGCGAAAAAAGCACACGCTGAGATTATGCGTCAAAAATCTCACAAAGAATCTAAAAATTTAGCTGAAGCACAAGAATTGGCTGCTAAAATTGCTGATTTAACCATCACTATCGCTACAAAAGCTGGTGAAAACGGTAAAATCTTTGGTTCTGTGAATACGGTTCAATTGGCTGATGCACTTCGTGCACTTGGACATGATATCGATCGTAAATCATTGAAAATTAAAGACGAACCAATTCGCGAAATTGGAACGTACGAAGTAGAAGCAAACATTTACAAAGGAGTGAAACAATCATTCAAATTTGAAGTTGTTAGCGAGTAAGCTTTACGAAACAAACTGAAAAAACTCTTTCCATTCGGAAGGAGTTTTTTTTTGCCCTGATCGTTTGTATTCGGGAAATCACTACTTTTATTCTTTGACGCACTACATGGAAAATCCAATCGTAATCTGGTTTTTTGGACTCTCAGGATCTGGTAAGTCAACCTTGTCGAACCTCTTACTGAAACAATTAAAGAACCAAGGAATTTCTTCGGTTTCGATCGATGGTGATCAATTGCGCACCGGAATCAATCAAGACCTTGGCTTTTCATCGGAGGATCGAATGGAAAACATTCGTCGATCGGCTGAAATCGCTAAATTATTCTTGGAAAACCATCAAGTTGTCTTGGCTTCGTTTATCAGCCCAGAGGAATCTCACCGTGAAAAAGTGCGTGAAATACTCGGTTCCAATGTTCGCTTCGTTTTTGTGGATGCAGCTTTACAAACGTGTCAAAGTCGCGATGTGAAAGGACTCTATCAAAATGTATCCAAAGGAACGCTAAGTAATTTCACGGGAATCTCTGCGCCTTTCGATCGTCCATCGCAAGTTGATTTGATCGTGGACACAAATGAACAAACAACGAATCAATGCCTTGAGCAAATCTTACATACTTTTTTCGACGAGAGATGAGCTACCGATTAAATTATTTGGAGGAATTAGAAGCGGAAGCTGTCTTTGTGCTGCGTGAAGCATTTGCTCAATTTGAGCATCCATGTATTTTATTCTCTGGTGGAAAGGATTCCATCGTTGTAACACACCTAGCGGCGAAGGCATTTGCCCCTGGACCAATTCCATTTTCGTTGTTGCACATTGATACCGGTCATAATTTCCCGGAAACGATGCAGTTTCGAGATGAATTAGCAGCGCGTTTAAATGTACGATTAGTTGTTGGAAAAGTGGAGGACTCCATTCAACGTCAAACGGTACAAGAAGAAAGTGGACCTAACGCGAATCGAAATCGAGCGCAATCCATTACACTTTTAGAAAGTATGGAATCTTTTCGATTCGATGCCGCGATCGGTGGAGGAAGACGCGATGAGGAAAAAGCGCGCGCAAAGGAACGTTTTTTCTCACACCGAGACGCTTTCGGACAATGGGACCCGAAAAATCAAGGACCTGAAATCTGGCATTTATTCAACGGGAGAAAGAATGAAGGCGAACAATTCCGCGTCTTTCCAATCAGTAACTGGACAGAATTAGATGTGTGGGAATACATTCAAAAGGAAAATATTTCCTTGCCAAGTTTGTATTTTTCACACCAACGACCTTGTGTTAAAAGAAAAGACACCATTTTAGCACAATCTTCTTTTTTGGTCCCGCATGATACGGATGAATTACGTGACCTACACGTGAGGTTTCGTACCATCGGTGATATGACCATAAGTGGCGCAATGATTTCAAGTTCCACAACGGTTTCGGAAATTATAGCAGAATTAAAGGAGATGAATCAATCAGAACGCGGAAATCGTGCGGATGATTTTCGTTCGGAATCTTCCATGGAAGACCGCAAAAAAGAAGGATATTTCTGATGACAGAAACAAAGGACATCATTCGTTTTACCACTGCAGGAAGCGTGGACGATGGGAAAAGCACCTTGATTGGACGCTTGCTATATGATTGCCATCAAATTCCACAAGATCAAATAGACCTGGTTCGTCGCATATCTGAACGCAAAGGTTCGTCGGAAATCGACCTATCGCTGTTTACGGATGGATTAAAAGATGAACGTGCACAAGGAATTACAATCGATGTCGCCTATCGTTATTTCACTACAGAAAAGCGAAAATTCATCATCGCAGATACACCCGGGCACCTACAGTATACCCGAAACATGGTCACAGGTGCATCTACTGCTAATGCCGCTCTGATTCTCATTGATGCACGCAAAGGTGTGGTGGAACAAACACGCAGACATAGTTTTATCGCTTCCTTGCTTCAAATAAAACATTTGATTGTGTGCGTCAATAAAATGGATTTAGTGGAGTTCAGTAAAGAGGCATTTGACCAAATTGTGTCAACCTTTCAAGATTTCTCTGCTAAACTAGCCATTGTTGATGTTCAGTTTATTCCAGTTTCAGCATTGAATGGAGATAACATCGTGCACCGCTCTGAAAACATGCCTTGGTATCAAGGAGCGACCTTGCTTCATACGCTTGAACACATATCCGTAGCAAATGAGCTCAATCACATTGATTTCCGTTTTCCTGTTCAACATCCGATTCGTTTAGACAACGAACTCGTTCAAGATTACCGTGCTTATGCTGGAAAGCTGGAGAGTGGAATTGTTCGGGTAGGGGATGAAGTCATCGTCTTACCGGGAAATCAAGCTTCAAAGATTAAATCCATCATGGGTATGAATGGCCCACAAGAGGAAGCGTTTGCCCCACAGTCCATTTCACTTGAATTGACGGCTGAATTGGATATTTCTCGTGGGAATATGCTCGTGAAACCGAATAATCAACCGGAAGAAGTGCGACAACTTTCGGCGATGATTTGTTGGATGAGTTCACAAGCCTATATTCCTGGTCGTAAATACATTTTACGTCACACGACAAACGAAGTGAAAGCGATGATAAAATCGATTTTGTATGTGTATGATATGGAATCCTTAAAACGAGATGAGGAACAAACAGCATTGCAGACAAACGATATCGCTCGTGTTTCCTTGCAATTAGCAGGACCTATTTACATTGATGAATACCGAAAGAATAAAGCAACGGGATCGTTTATTTTGATGGATGAACAATCAAATCAGACAGTGGCTGTTGGAATGATTTCTTAGCGTTTTTCCAAGTAATTCTTCACGTAATCCGAGATGCCTTCTTCTAAAGTGTAAAAATCATGCGGATAGCCAATCGCTTTTAATTTCGACATGTTTGCTTCCGTGAAATACTGGTATTTATCACGAATGTCAATTGGTGTGTCGATAAAAGAAATCGATGGTTCGAGTCCAAGAGCTTCAAACGTTAAACTAGCCAAATCTAAGAAAGTTCGAGCTTTTCCTGATCCAAGGTTGTAGATTCCAGAGTTTTTCTGATGTTCCATCAAGAATTCACAGACTTTTGCGACATCTTTCACATAGACGAAGTCGCGTAGTTGCTCGCCATCTTTGTATTCAGGATTGTGAGAACGGAACAATTGCATGTGTCCCTTTTCTTTTATTTGTCGGTGTGTATGGTAAACAACGCTCGCCATTCTCCCTTTATGGTATTCTTTTGGACCATAGACATTAAAGAATTTAAGTCCTGCCCAAAAAGGAGGCGTGCTTGCTTGTTGAATTGCCCATTTGTCAAATTCATTCTTGGAAATCCCGTAAGGATTCAAAGGTTTCAAATTTGGAATAACGGCGTTGTTGTCTTCGTAGCCATATTCACCCAAACCGTAGGTTGCAGCACTACTTGCATAAACCAATGGAATGTGGTGTTCGGAACAAATGCTCCAAATAGACTTCGTGTAATTCAAGTTTAATTCATCTAGGAGAACTAAATCCTTTTCAGTCGTATTTGTTCTTGCACCTAAATGGAAGACAAACTCCACTTCGTTTGCATGTGCTCGAAACCATTCAATGAATTCAGAACGTTCTATTTTTTCACTAAACTTCGTATTTATCCAATTGTCTTCTTTGTCGATTTTCGTAAAATCATCGACTAAAACAAGGTTTGTATGTCCGAGTGCATTGAGGTGATCCACCAAATAACTCGCAATAAATCCGGCAGAGCCAGTAACAACTATCATTGTATGTAATTAGAATAAACCGTTGATTTCTGCATCAATGGAATTAATGATCTTACCTAAATCTTCTTGGTTTTCTGGGAAACGGTTGTTGTCGATGTCGATGATTAAAACTTTTCCTTTGTCGTATGTAGAGATCCAAGCTTCGTAGCGTTCATTCAAACGTTTCAAGTAATCCAAACGGATGCTTTCTTCGTATTCACGTCCTCTTTGTTGAATTTGATTCACCAACGTTGGTACGCTTGCACGCAAATAAATCAATAAATCTGGTGCAGAGACGAATCCATCCATTAAGTTGAACAACGAAAAGTAATTTTCGAAATCCCTTGTTGTCATTAAGCCCATGGAATGTAAATTCGGCGCAAAAATAAATGCATCCTCGTAAATTGTTCGGTCTTGAATTACGGTATGTGCAGTTTCCTTAATTTCTTGAATCTGCGTAAATCGACTGTTCAAATAGTAAATTTGAAGGTTAAATGACCAACGTTGCATGTCATCATAGAAATCATTCAAATACGGATTTTGGTCGACATCCTCATAATGAGTTTCCCAGCCATAATGTTTTGACAATAAGTTTGTTAATGTGGTTTTACCCGATCCGATGTTTCCTGCGATTGCAACGTGCATATTCTGTATTTTAGAATGGCTAAATTACGATAATTCCGAGGAATTAAAAAAGGGGAAAGCTTAGTATTTGATGGAAAAAATGGAAATTTCATTCCCTTTTTGGATTCCGAGTAGATTACCTTGTATGATAAATGACGCAATAGGACTATTAAGCTGCCAATCTGGATTTCTTTGGCTTGACCTCATGGCAAT
>CAIRMS010000149.1 GCA_903879765.1 uncultured Flavobacteriales bacterium | reverse complement strand
CGCTTCAAAATATTCATCAGAAAAAATCGGATAGTCAATTTTGGATCGAAACCTATGAAAATCTGAGCTTAGACGCTCTATCGGTTCACCAAGATTGAATGCAATGTGTACTTTAAAGAAAGAGGCAAACAACTCAATGAACTCTCTGTATCCATGACGAATGTGTCCAAAAGAAATATTTTCCAAAATCGTTTTTGCCTTTAAGAATTGTCCTTCATGGATAAGGCATGATACCTGAAAAACGCGGTGAATCGATACTTGTGAAAAATGATACCAAAATTTAATGTCATTCACCAAATAAGCATTGTCAATTATCATTTTCTTCAAATCCGGATCTTGAGAAACCAAGCATTGGACACAAGGTTCATACATAAGTTCGGTGGCAAATTGAGGTTCTTGATCCAAACGCAACTTGAATTTCTCCAACCACAAGCGTTTAGACGCCTTATTTTTCATCGTGAGTAATTTAATTCCGAAAATCCGCCCAAATAATATGGGGTGTTGATGCATGTCCAAATCTGGAATTCCTTTAACTTTTTTTATTGTTAGGACTTCTTGCATTAAATAGGAACGCCAAAGTTCCAAGCAAGATATAAAAGTCGTGGTCTCTTGGTCTAGTTTAGATTGATGCAATAAAAACTGAATCCATTCGCTATATTTTTGATTTAAACGTGCATAATCCACAAAAATCTTGAATACTAAATCTCGAAAATTTGGTTCTAAAAGCAATTGCTCTTCCAAGTTTTGATCATTAAAATTCCTAAAATGAAGGCCGATCAATACACCAATTTGCGCGACTTCGTCATACGGTAGAACAGAAAACTGAAAAGCAGGCTCTCGAAATACCTGAAGTAATCCTGCTAAATCTCTACGGTTAATCAATTCTCTAACACCGATGGTAAAGGAAACAGTAAAATGATCGTGATGGCTTTTTCGATAGCGTAGCAACTCAATAAAATCATTGGGATTATCTTCAGATAAATCAACAAATAATCGTTCCCAAATTGGCCATGCATCTACTTCGGTATAACGCTGACTAAAATCCTTAAAAGAACGAAAACCACAGTAAACCGCAAGTTGATCAAGGGTATGCTCCCTTGGCTTTCGGTATTCTGCTAATCCAAAAAAACGTCGGAGTGTATTGTAAGACAACAAAGCTCCTGTCTTCTCATAGATATCCTGAGCAAGTGCCTCACATTGTCCGCGATCAAATATCTTTCGATTAAATGTTTTTTCAAGTTCATTTCTTAATTCTTCGATCATTGCGTAAATGTATCAATTGTGTATCACAATATCAATGGAACTCTTTTAATTTTGAATGAACAAAAGGAAAATACGGATTTTAATGTGATAAACACTAAATCCAATTAATAAGATAAACGCTTCAATTGTTTGTTAAACAACAACTAAATGCCTCAAGAATTTTAGTTATTATTTAATATTTTAAGGCAAATTAAATTCACACAAAGAAAAACCATATGAACAATATAAAGTTCTTGTACTTAACACTTCTAACGACATTTCTACTTACCTCTTGCAACAGTCATGAACGAAGGGTGAAAAAATTCATTAAACGAATCAATGCGAGAGAAATAAATTCAGCATCAAAGTACTTATGGCCAGAAGACCATGCCTCTTTATACGTTTTCAACGAACGATTTTTAGCCCACGATAAGCTAACAACCTTTGAAATAAAAGATGTTATTGCAGATGAAAATAACGAAAAAATAATTACCACAATTGAATTACTCAATGCCAAGGAAGGACTAAAGTCCTATTTTGACTCTTTAGGTTTATTAAAAGACAATATCCTTACATTGACCTTTACGACTCGAAAAACCGAAGAATCGGACTTTGTTTCAATACAACTTCCCTGGAATGATTGCCAATTGCCTCCAAACCTTAAAAAATCAAGTGTTCAAACAGAATCATTAAACCTAAGGTCCGGACCTGGACTTGGTTTTCCAGTCCAAAAAGTAGCCAAACAGAGCGATGATTTATTAATCGATGCTGATTACACAAACAATGGTTGGCGTAAAGGATTTGAATTTAACGAAACTGGAGAGGTTGAAACTTTGTATTTCTCTAGTAAATTGAGTGATGAAAATCAACTTAGTTTTTTTAACCTCGGTTACTTTGCAACAACATCCATTCTAATATTATGCGTAATAGGTGTCATTGTTGTTTTAATTAGCATCATTACAACCATTTTCAGTTTTAAGGCCTTAGGTGAAAGTGCTGGTCTCGGACTTGCCTTATTTGGACTTTTGGCAGCGATCATTTTCTTCACTTATCAAATAATCGAAAACATGATATTTGAACTTTTCTTGGTTAATCTACCCTATTAAAGATCTATTTCTTGAACGAAACAACTAGTTAAAAATCACTTCTTTTTTGATGAAAAAAATAGTTCATATAAATCTAATCTGCATTTCCCTGTTGCTCGTTTTAAGTGCTTGCGCTAAAAAGGCAGAGGACTATGCTTATCTTGTCGATTCATACAAGAATATTTGCTGTAATAAGCTAAGTTCTAGCACAATCTCCTTACAGGAAAGAGAAGGGTTAATGGAGAAGAAAATCAGGCTTGAGCAAGAGTTCAAAGAAGCGTTAAAATATTTAAAACAAAGTGATAAAGAGAAGTTAACCAAGCAATGGTCAGAAGTGATATACGATGCCGCAAACGGAAATTGCAAGAAATAATTGCAATTAATGGGCTCCCACAGCTTTATTCAAGGTCGCTAAAAACGTATCGACTTCCTGCGCGCCACTCACAGCATATTTTCGATCAAACACAAAAAAAGGAACTCCTCTAACTCCGAACTGTTGGGCTAACTGTATATCCGCTTCAATTTCAGTCGTGTATTGACCACTGAGGATTTTCACATCCAGCGCCGTTGTATTCAATCCAACTTCGGATGCCAATTCAACCAACATATTTACATCATCGATGTTTTTTCCTTCAACAAAATGAGCTTCAAATAAACGCTCTTCCATTTCATGTTGGAATCCTTGAATGCCCGCTTCGTGAAGCAATTGATGGACTTTCATGGTATTGGCTAGGACTACCTTATCAAAATGATAATCGAGTCCAATGGCATTTCCTGATTCCGTAATTTGAGCCATCATTTGACGAGCTTGCTCCTCCGGGAATCCTTTAATTTCTGCTAAGTATTGAAAGATGGAAACGGATTGATTGCTCACCAATTCAGGATTCAATAGAAAGGACTTCCATTCAATTTCAACATCAGCTTTTCCCTCAAATTGAGCTAAAGCCTTATCGAATTTTCGTTTGCCCATGTAACAAAATGGACAAGCAATGTCGCTCCATATTTCTATTTTCATACCTTTAATTTTAATAAGGAAAAATATCCGACTGAATCGTTCGCGAATGTACTGATAAAGTAATTCGAAGTAAACAACAATTTGGATAATTTCTTGTTTCATTTAAAACA
Source organism: uncultured Flavobacteriales bacterium (assembly GCA_903879765.1). GTDB lineage: Bacteria > Bacteroidota > Bacteroidia > Flavobacteriales_D > Crocinitomicaceae > UBA952. Next base: position 280 of record CAIRMS010000149.1, on the reverse strand, counting down.
GAAAACATGGCATTAGTGCGCATTGATAGACCACAGATTGAACAGATGGATAAAATCCAACGCTTGAACCTCATCAATAGCTGCACGGGATATAAATCGGCTAATTTAATCGGGACGATTTCAAATTCCGGCAAGAGCAATGTCGCGGTTTTTTCCACTGTTACCCAGAAGGTGACCGGCGTGTACGCCGCTGCCTACGACGCGGATGCCAGCCAGGGGGACACCATGGAATACTGGAACGCACTCAAGGCCGAGATTGCCGACTTCGCCCAGTCTCAGG
>CAIRMS010000148.1 GCA_903879765.1 uncultured Flavobacteriales bacterium | reverse complement strand
GAATTGGGAAATCATCGGTGTCTTTATGAAAATATTTCAAGTAATTTTCATTAATTCTTGTGTATTTTGCTCCATGACTTTTCTCGACTTCTTTATGGCTATTAAGTCTTTTTCTTACTGTCATAGGGATTTTACCTTTACCTGTTGCCATTCCAACATAGTAAGGTAAAAAAGTCATCTCATCTGGTTTGTATTCATGTTTTTTAGCACAATTTATCGGCTTAAAATCTTTATCCACCATAAATCCCCAAATATAAACTCCTTCAAAATCTAGGTCTATTTGGCTGTCGTTAAGCTTTGATTGATGCAGTGGGCCTTCAAATATAATTTTATGCATAATGATCAGATTTAATTTTTTTTAAAAATAACAAATAACGAGTAAAACCATAAAAAGGACTCATTTTTCTATTCATTGATGAGATTACTTGGTTAAAGATAATGATCCATTTCAAAGAGATTATTGTCAGTGCTTGTAATGTTCTCCCCAGCTTCGCTGCAGTTTCACTTAATAAACTATTCAAAATCATTTTTGTGTTTGCATTATTGCTTTCAAACGAATAAATTCTTTCCGGGTTAAAATGTCGAAAATCCTTGAACGCTTCGATTAAAAAGTAAATTCAGTGGTGCTTAATCAAAATATTACATTTTAATAAAATGTATTTTTGTTCATTAATAATATGTATTTTTGTATATTAATAATATGTAAATCATGGTTTTAAAGTCTGATGTAGAAATAGCTTTCAAGCAGCAACAGCTTTTGCTTAAGGGCAAACCTAAGGGAGAATTACGAGAGAAATTAGCTCAAGTGACTTTGAGCAAAGAATTTGTGCTTATCATCACTGGAATCAGACGTTGTGGAAAGAGCACCCTGATGCAACAGTTAATCAATAAATTAACAGGCTCTGTCGCATTTTTTAAATTTGAAGATCCACGTATTTTTGGTTTTGAACCCAATGACTTTATAAAACTTGATGAAGTGATTGGTGAAAACAACTTGTATTATTTTTTTGATGAGATTCAAAATGTCGACAATTGGGAACTCTTTATAAGAAATCTTCACGATAAGCAAAAAGTGATATGCGTTACCGGTTCAAATGCTTCATTGCTCAGTAGAGAGATGGGAACCAAACTTACAGGAAGAAATATTCAAATAGAGTTGCTTCCTTTTTCGTTTAAAGAATACCTATCCTTCAAAAAAACAAAGGCTGAAGCTGCTACATTTAAAAACTATTTATTGGAAGGAGGATTTCCGGATTATCTTAAAACAGCCAATAAAGAAGTTTTACAGCAATTGTTAAAAGACATTATTTACCGTGATATCATTGTAAGACATTCCGTTAGGAATGATAAAGTATTGATGAGCATCGCTTTGTATTTAATAAGTAATGCAGGGAAAGAATTTTCATTTACTAATATCAAAAACACTTTTGGTGTAGGTTCGGTGAATACGGTAATTGATTATATCGGCTGGTTTGAAGACAGTTATCTGCTGTTTACTGTACCAAAATTTAGCTGGTCCTTAAAAAGTGTAGCCATTAACCCAAAGAAAGTATATGTCATCGATACAGGTTTTGGAGATGCTAATTCATTGAGTTTTTCAAATGATACTGGACGATTATTCGAAAATGCAGTTTACCTACAATTAAGACGAACATATAAAGAGCTTTATTATTTCCGGGAGAAAGGAGAATGCGATTTTGTAGTAAAAGAGAAAAATAAAGTAACACATGCCATTCAAGTTTGCGCGGAAGTATCTCAAGAGAATTTACCGCGAGAAGTAAATGGATTATTAGAAGCGTTAACGTTTTTTGACTTGGAAGAAGGCCTTATCATCACATCAAATCAAGAAGACGAAATTATACAAGATGAAAAGAAAATAAAGTTAATTCCAGCATGGAAATGGTTTTTAACATGATTTTACTATTTAGGAATTGTTCCGCTGCAGTGCAACTACATCGGAGCGGTGTTTATAATACATAAACAAAATACACCTCAAAAAAAAGTCCTGACGTTTCCGTCAGGACTTCTGCTAGTGGTGCCTCCAGGAATCGAACCAGGGACACAAGGATTTTCAGTCCTTTGCTCTACCAACTGAGCTAAGGCACCAGCTATTGGTGGGGCAAATTTAACACTTTTTTTTATTTCTAATCAAAAAGTCGGGTAAATTTCTTTGAAAGCTCGTTAACTTTGTATCATGCGCGATGAAACAACTGCCTATTTATTGGATGCCGGTAATACCCACGTGAAACTTGGCACTGTGAATAACGGCGTGATTTCAAGTGTTAAACGCTTCGATTTGAACTCCTTTCCTTGGAAAGAACTAAATGGTAACATTCCCATCGTGATTTCGTCTGTGCTTGCAGATGAATGGGAAAAACCACTGGAAGATTTTTTTCGAAACAGGAACTACATCAATGCACGCATGAATTTGCCTTTTACAATGGACTACTTGACACCCGAAACATTGGGAATCGACCGCTTGTGTAACATGGCAGCCGTGGCAAATAGAAATCCAACGAAAGCAAAATTGGTTGTTGATTTGGGAACCTGCATCAAATGTGACTTCATGAGCTCCTCGCAAACCTATGAAGGTGGGTCCATCTCACCAGGTTTGGAGATGCGAGCGAAATCACTACAAACATTCACCGCAAAACTTCCGTTGATTCCTGTTCATTCAACAGCCAAACTTATTGGAAAAAACACCAAAGAATCGATCGAAAGTGGAGTATTTAATGGATGGAAAGCCGAAATCACTCAAATGATTCAACATTACCAAACAAAATTCCCTGATTTAGACGTTTACCTCACAGGAGGGGACGTACGATATTTTGATTTCGAGCAAAAAAGTAACATCTTTGTACTCGAACATTTAACCCTAGAAGGAATTCTAGAAATTTACCGTCTGAATGAAGATTCTCTTTAATTTCCTTATCCTTTTTGTTTTCTCACAATCCTGGTCGCAATCCACTACGAATCAACCTGCTTCCTACTACGGACTTGGAGAAAGTTCTGCTCAAAATCATGGAATATTCGATGCCTTAGGGAAAAATACCATTAACGTGTTTGACTCAACCGTCTTAAATTTTTATAATCCAGCGACGTACAATACACTCAGTACCGGAAACACACTTTACTCCTACGGAATTCAAGCAAGAATTTCTAATTATTCCGAACAAACAAAAACACAAATTGGATTTGCTGGTATGATTGACCACATTGCCATTGGTGTGAGAATCAAAAAAAACATGGGACTTGCATTCGGATTAAAACCATACTCAGCAAGAGGTTACCAAATTACCGACAAAATTTTCACCGGATTTGATTCTTTGGAATACACTTACAAAGGTACCGGGGCGATTCAGGATTTATTTCTAGGCTATTCATACGGGATCGTCTATCGTCCTAAAACGAAACTTTCAATCGGTGCAAATGCTTCGTATTTATTTGGAACCTTAACGAATGAGCGACAAGCAAAATTAATTGCTTCCGGGTCAAATCAAGGTGGACTCAATATCAATTCACTGATTATTCGTTCGTTTCATTACGAATTAGGCGCCTATTTCCAACAACAAATTGGCAAAAAACAAGGCATCAGCTTGAGCGCAGTTTACCTACCAAATCAAACAATAACCGGAGATTACCAAGATGAATTTTACACTGCGACCAACATCAATTCGAGTGCGACATATGATACAATCGCATTCAGTAGAAGCCAAATTAATTTATTGAACTCATCCACGCTGCAGCTAGGACTAAACTATAGCATAGCATTTCCTAATTGGAAGCGTCAGACGAGAGAATTACATCCAAAATTGAGTCTGATGGCATCCCTTTATCAATTCGGTGCCCTAAACCACGATGCACAAGATTTAATTCCTGACTTTGGTATGACCAATTTTCAACGTCTTTCCTTTGGGGCTCAATTTAATCCAGAATCGCGTTTGATGGAGAATATTTCCACCTTGAAAGGACTGGAGAAAATGACTTATCGAATCGGATACTACACACAATCACTTCCCTACACGACCAACGCCATTCAATACCAAGAATCGGCAGTGAGTTTTGGTTTGGGACTTCCAATTATGGCTCAAATGTCCGCGTCTTCTGTTAACTTCAGTGTGAGCGCAGGAACACGTTCGAGCAATCAAAGTTTCGGAATACAAGAGAAATTTCTTTCCGTAAATCTTGGATTCATCCTTGCACCTTCCAATTTTGACAAGTGGTTCAGACAACGAAAATTGGATTAATCACGTTGCTTGGTCTTTTTCTTTTAGGAATTACTTCCTGTGAAAATGATTTAGATGCAATTGAGCGCATTAGTTTTGATGCGCATTCTCCAGATGAAACAACAAAAAATCTCAAAATGATTTATGCTGACAATGGGTATGCGCGTGTAGAGATTTTTGCAGCATTAGCAGAAACATTTCGTGGCAAAGAAGAAATCACAAAGATAAAGGACAGTTTGAAAGTTCATTTTTTCAATGAAAAAGGAGAAATCGTTTCAAAATTGACTGCACTCTATGGCGAAATTAACAATACGAAAGGAACACTAATGGTAAGGGATTCCGTGAGACTCTACAACTACGAGAAGAAACAAACGCTCGAAACAGAAGCCCTTTATTGGAACCAAAAAGATAGCATGATTTATTCGAAATCAGCAGTGAAAGTTCGCTCTCCCAAAGGCACATTATTTGGACAGGGCATCCGAACTAAACAGGACTTTAGTAAATATGAAATAATTAAACCGGTTGGGAAATTCCAACTAGAAAATGAACTAGAATTTTAATCAAATGAACCTATACAACACCATCATGAGCTACTTCTGGTTAGCAGTAGCAAGCGTTTCTTTCGTAACAGTAACCTACTTATGCTTTACGGAGGGATTTGATAAATATGCATCCAATTATGTTTTCGCGATTATTGCATTAGCAACCTTCTTTGTGAAACGATGGATGATGAAACGCGTTGGAAACCACCAACAATTCTTGAAGGATAAATCCAACGAAAAAGAAGCTTAATCTTCTTCATTTGTAACAAAAAAGAAAAAACCGAGTCTTAACTCTGTATGAAATCATTCGCTCTCCTTTTATTCGTCATACTCGCCAATGGACTTTCTGCCCAGAATTTTGTCCGAGGAAAAGTTGTGGATGAACGAAAAGTACCCATACCATTTGCAGATATTTATGTAAAAAACACAGCAGATCAGCGGACCGTTGCAAACGTTGAGGGGGCCTATGAACTTTCTTTGATGCCAGGAGAGTATTTCCTCGTGATTTCAGCATTGGGCTTTCAAGATCGAGAAACGTATGTTTCGATTAGCAATAATGATCTCCAACGCGACATTCAATTATTTCCCGAAAAAGAGCAAGACTACAAGGAGATTGTGATCAATACCAAAAAAGGAAATATCGGAAGAGAAATCATGCTAGAAGTTGTCAATCGAAGGGAACAAATGAATCCTTGGAATTACCCACATGCCGTAGATGTTTACATCAAAGCAACTGAGCAAAAGGACATCAAAGAGAAAGAACAAAAAGAAAAAAAAGAAAACGATCAAAAAAAAGAAAAAAAGAAAAAAGAACACAAAGAAGAATCCGAAGACGAAACAAATGACGCGGATCCACTCGAGGCGAGCCTACCAAAAGCACCAGCCTGGGTAGACAACATGAACCTACTCGAGGTACAATTGAAACGGAATTATGCGCCAGGAAATAAAGTCAAAGAAATACGAAATGCGTATACCTTACACGGAACCGATCAATCCCTTTATTACACAACAACGGTTAAATCAAATTTCAACTTTTTTGAAAACTTATTGCATTTAGATGACCTGCATCAAACACCCGTAAGTTCTCCCATTTCCGTTCCAGGGATTCTCTCCTACAAATACAAATTGGAAGAAACCTATGTGGAAAACGGCCAGACCATTTGTAAAATAAAAATCATTCCTAGAAACATTGCTACTACAACACTGGAAGGATACATTTATGTCATTGATTCCTTGTTTCTCATTCAGAAACTTCAGTTAACCATGAACAAAGGTAATTTATTGATTTATGACCATTTTGACATAAATCAAACGTTTTCCATTGTGGGTGATACCATGTGTGTCCTTGAAAAGCAAGTGTTAAATTATGGTGTGAAATACAAGAACGAAACATCTGCTTGTCAAACAACTGCACTGTTCACCAATTATAATTTCGATCCGGAATTCAGTAAGAAATTCTTTAGTACCGAATTAGCAGTGACGACACAGGAAGCATACGAACGAGACACAAACTACTGGTCCAATACGCGTCAAGCAGGCCTTAGTCCGGAGGAACAACGCTTCATCATCATCAAAGACAGTATTCGTGATTTCTACAATCGGAAGGAGTACCTTGACTCCGTTGATAAGGTATTCAATAAAATTACAGCTTTGAAAATCCTTTGGTTTGGTGTGGAACACCGAAATCGCGAACAAAAAACACAGTGGTCACTTGGTTCTGTTGCGACATTCATTCAACCTATAGGAATCGGTGGGCCAAGGGTGACTCCAAGTTTTGATTATTTTAAAAAATGGAAGAACGAACACACACTGGAAAGTTATACGCGCGTTTCTTATGGCTTTTTAAATAAAGATGTGAAAGGTAGTACTTGGTGGCGTTACCGTTTTGACCCTTTTCATTTTGGTTTTGTCCGATTTTCAATCAACCACGATTTCGATGTCGTACGCGGTTATGATGCCATCACCCAAATATACAAACGCGACAATTTCATCGAAGCGACTAAAATGACCCTGTCAGTAGACTATGAACTTTTTAATGGATTTTACGCTTACTCTTCCATCGGATTTTCGGAACGAAGAAGCCTAAAGGATTTTAAATTTCTGAGCACGATTGACGACATCATCCCAAATAATAATCCAACAGAGTTCAAACCCTATCAGACAATGATTGGCTATTTAGGATTCAGTTATACCCCAAAGCAAAAGTTCATGCGTGAACCGTATAGAAAGGTCGTATTGGGATCAACCTGGCCCACTTTTAGTGTAAATTACGAACGAGGAATCCCAAAATTATTTGGAAGTGATGTCGACCATGAATATTTGCAAGTTGATGTCATGCAATCCTTTAAAATATCGACCTTAGGAACGATGAATTACCGCGTTTCGGCAGGGAAATTTCTCAGCGCAAGACAATTGTACGATCCAGATTACAAATACCAACGTAGAAGTGACCCCATTTGGTTTTCAAATCCACTGTATTCCTTCCAAGGACTTGACACAACCTTGCCAACAATTGATTACGTTTTTCAAGTGCACGTTGTACACCACGATAATGGCGCGATCTTAAATAAGATTCCGTATTTCAAGAAAACGCGCATTGGGTTAGTTGCAGGTGTTGGAGCAATGTATGTCAAAGAATACGATTGGCAACATTACGAAGTTCTTGGTGGACTTGAGCGAAACTTTAAAATGAAAAGAAGAAGACTTAGGGTCGGAATTTATGGCATTCTTTCCGATGGGAATAACATTAATCCAACATTTGACTGGAAAATTTCCTTCGCCTTACTTGATGACCGCAACATGAAATGGAATTTCTAATCTGCTGATTCTGTGGTTTCCTCTGATTCTTTTTTCTTTGGGAAATAGACTTTTTGTCTGATCAAAATCAAGATGACACCCGTAGAAATACTCGCGTCGGCTACATTCCAGATGGCAGGGAAAATTTGCTCTCCTCCAACAAACGGCATCCATTTCGGCCAATTGACATTGAACTGAAACATATCCACAACACTTCCAAGCATAAACCCTTGATGTCGGAGTTCCACTGGATATTTAAAACCGTAATCGGTGCATATTCCTTTAATTCCTGAGCCAGAAAGTTGGTTAAATGAATCACATGGATTTAAAGTGAAAAAGTAATCGTAAAACATGGAGTCAATCAGATTTCCCGTTGCTCCAGCTAAAATTAATCCGAAAACCAAGAGAAATTCCAACGAAGCTCCTTTTCTTGCTTGCTTCACCAAATAATAAACAATGAATCCAATGGCAATCAAGCGAAAAATACTCAAGGCAAGTTTGTGCCAAATTCCAGAACCGAAAGTTGTCCCGAAGGCCATTCCTGGATTTTCGATGTAATGTAAGACAAACCAATCTCCGAATAAAGCTTTTGTTTGACCAGGCTCGAAACTCGATTTAATGTAGATTTTCATGAGCTGATCTACGATCAACAGAGCGGAAACCAATAAAAAAACGTACAACAGCTTTTTACGCACTATTTTTGGGCGTTTTTAGCATCAATACTCATCGTTGCATGCGGAACTAAGCGAAGTCTTTCCTTTGGAATCAAGGTTCCATTCACACGGCAAATTCCATAAGTCTTGTTTTCAATGCGCATTAACGCAGCCTGTAAACTTTGAATGAATTTTTCTTGGCGAGCAGCTAACTGAGCGACTTCCTCTCTTGAAAGAGTTTCAGATCCATCTTCCATCATATTGAATGTTCTACCCGTGTCGTCTGTCCCGTGGTCATCGTTGTGAGACAACGAACCCACTAAAAGGGAATAATCAATTTTTGCTTCTTTTAATTTATTTAGAATCAATTCTTTGAACTCTTCGAGTTCAGCATCTGAAAACTTATTTCTTTCTTTAGTCATACTGGTATTCTTTCAAAGTAATTTCTCGTTTGAGAAGGAAAGCAAATATATCATTTTTACCGAAAATCAAAAACCAAAAAGGAATTAATTTATCGTTAATTGAGTCATTTTGAACAATTGTACCGAGTTATTCACAATAGTACAAAGTGCCCGCAAGAAAAAAGTACCTTCGTTGCATGATTCGACTGTTTCTAGACAACCGAACAGCGGTTTTATTGCTTCTGCCATTTATCATTGGCCTTTATGTTGTTGGAGATATGCTTGCAGTAGAACATCATATTTCAAATCGAACTGACGGACTTTTTTTCAATACTACCACAACGAGTAACTTCTGGAGTTACTTTGGCCAGTCTTTTTTGATCCTTGTGAACGCGGTGCTTCTAAATGCCGTTTTTAACAATTATGAATTCCTTGACAAAAATACCTACATCATAAGCCTTATTTATGTTGTTTTAACGCCAATGTTTGTTCCATTAAATCAATTCAGTCCTGTTTTAATCGCACATTTTTTTTTCATTGCCTCGCTCGGAGTTCTTTTTCAGTTAAAACAAAATACTGAAGGGAAAATGACCATTTTTAATGCGGCCTTGTTATTGAGCATCGCCATTATTTTCCTTCCCTACCTGATCATCTTGATACCCGTCATGTTAATGATGATTGTGATCAATCGCTCATTTAATTTACGCGAATTCTTTATCTGCATTGTAGGAATTGGGGTTCCTTTCATCTATTACTTTAGTTATTTATACCTCACTGATCAATTTGTTTTCAACTGGAAACTTCCTTCCTTTCAAATGCATGATTACCGTTCCGCACTTCACCTCTATCCGATTGTGATAATCTATATCGGTTTATTGATTATTAGTTTACTAAGCCTGAGCGCACGCATGCTAAAATCATCATTGCGACTAAAAAAACAAATTCAAATGCTAAGTTTAGTATTTACCTTACTCTTTTTGTTAGGGTGCGCCGATTTCTATTTTTCAGGTTCATTATTCTATTTTTCTCTTGCCATTATTCCATTAACTTATTTTCTAACCTATGCGTTTTTAAGTAAACGTTCAGGAATTCCAGCAAATATTTTTTTCTATATAGCCTTGCTCTACTCATTTGTGAAATTTTTCCTCGACTTCACACAGCTTTGAGCGGTATAATTGATTAATTTTGAACGATAATTTAAGATAAAATGAAATTTGGAGTTGTAACGTTTCCAGGGTCAAATTGCGATCAAGACATGATCTATGTTTTGAGTGACTTACTGGGTCAACAAGTAGAGAATTTGTGGCACAAGGATACCGATTTAAAAAAGGTGGATATGGTCATTATACCCGGAGGTTTTTCATACGGAGATTACCTGCGCTCAGGTGCTATCGCGAAATTCTCACCGATTATGTCGGAAGTAATTCAACACGCAAATAAAGGTGGATATGTAATGGGGATATGTAATGGATTCCAAATTCTTACTGAAGCTGGATTATTAGAAGGTGCATTGCTTCACAACAATACACAGAAATTCATTTGTAAAAATGTTTTCTTGAAACCTGCTAGTTCAAGCGCTGCCCCAAGTATGGACCTGAACCAAAATCAAGCATATAAAATACCTATTGCTCACGGGGAAGGAAGATTCTTTGCGAGTGAAGATACACTGAAGTCGATTCAAGACAATGACCAAGTTCTTTTTTATTATTGTGATGAAAATGCTGCGATTACGGATGAATCCAATCCGAATGGCTCATTACTTTCCATTGCGGGAATTACCAATAAAAACAAAAATGTTTTCGGTATGATGCCTCACCCTGAAAGAGCTGCTGATCAAAATCTTGGCAATGTGGATGGACTTTCATTGTTTCAATCGATTTTAACTCATTGTTCATGAAAGTACTCTTACTAGGGTCCGGTGGAAGAGAACATGCACTCGCATGGAAAATTGCACAAAGCTCCATTTTAGATGAACTATTCATCGCTCCAGGTAATGCTGGAACAAAAAAACATGGTAAAAATGTTGATTTGTCTCCAACTGATTTCGATGCAATCAAAGAATTTGTTATTTCCCAGCAAATTGACATGGTCATTGTTGGACCAGAAGAACCATTGGTTAACGGGATCTACGATTATTTTCAAGCGGATGAACAACTGAAAAAAGTTGGCATCATTGGTCCAAGTAAATTTGGTGCGCAACTAGAAGGTAGTAAAGATTTCGCTAAAGCATTTATGGCTAGACACGCCATTCCAACAGCGAAATACGGAACGTTTACAGCAGAAACGATTTCTCAAGGTATTGCATTCTTACAAGCAATGAAAGGACCGTATGTGTTGAAAGCAGACGGACTTGCAGCAGGAAAAGGTGTGTTGATTCTTTCAGATCTTGAGGAGGCAAAATACGAACTGAAAAGCATGTTGCTCGATGAAAAATTCGGAGCAGCAAGTAGCAAGGTCGTGATCGAACAATTTCTTGACGGAATCGAACTATCTGTTTTTGTATTAACCGATGGAGAATCATTCAAACTTCTGCCCGAAGCCAAGGATTACAAACGCATTGGTGAAGGCGATACCGGACTAAACACAGGTGGTATGGGTGCTATTTCCCCGGTTCCATTTGCGGACGCTAGCTTTATGGATAAAGTCCATAATCGCATCATCGTTCCAACCATTAAAGGTTTAAAAACAGAGAAAATCACCTACAAAGGATTCGTATTCTTCGGTTTAATCAGTGTAAAAGGTGATCCATACGTGATTGAATATAATTGTCGAATGGGTGATCCAGAGACAGAAGTGGTTATTCCAAGATTAAAATCTGACATTCTGGATCTATTTGAAGGTGTTGCTAGCAATACGCTTTCGGAAAGAGACATTCAATTCATTGATAAAAGTGCAGCCACAGTAATGATGGTTTCAGGTGGTTATCCTGGAGATTACGAAAAAGGGAAGTCTATTTTTGGATTGAACGGAATTGTCGACAGCATTGTATTCCATGCAGGAACCAGTGCAGATGGACCTTCCGTTTTAACAGCTGGTGGACGTGTACTTGCCGTTACATCCTATGGTAAAAATTTAGAGGTCGCTTTGGAAAAATCCTACGATTCTATTTCAAAAATTAATTTCGACGGAGCCTATTACCGTAAGGACATCGGACAAGATGTACTTTAAACAAAGATCGTTAAGACAACTATTATGAGTGTAGATTTGATTATCATTCTCATTTCAATTCTTGCTTCTGCTTTCTTTTCGGCAATGGAGTTAGCTTTTCTTTCTTCAAACCGATTAAGGATTGAAGTCATGAAAAAAAATCAATCACTGAAAAGTAGAATCATCGGTCTCTTCTTTCACAAAGAATCCACGATGATTGCATCCCTTTTAATGGGAAATAACATCGCGTTGGTTATGTATGGAATTGCGTCGGCACGCGTGCTGAATCATTTTTTTATGGGACTCGGCATATCAGATGAAGTACTGTTATTGATCTTACAAACCGTCGTTTCAACGATTATCGTTCTTGTTACAGCTGAATTTTTACCGAAAGCATTGGTTCAACTTAATCCAAATCGCTTCCTGGATGTAACACTCGCACCGATGTTGGTACTTTACATCCTATTGTACCTACCTACCCAATTCGTTTTATTTCTTAGCTACATCATTTTAAAATTGTTCGGTTCAAGCCAGGAACAATCCGCACGTGTTTTTTCAAAAGTTGACCTCGAACATTATGTGGATGAACTTAGTGCGCGCATCAAAGATGAAGAAGAATTTAGTAATGAAATGCTCATTCTGCGTAATGCACTAGATTTTACGAATATCAAAGCACGCGACTGCATGATTCCACGCACGGAAATTATTGGTGTCGAAATTGAAGATGATATTGAGGAAGTGAAAGAATTACTCATATCCAAAGGACTTTCCAAACTGATTGTATACCGGGATGATATCGACAACATTATTGGATATGTTCACTCCTTTGATTTATTCTCACAACCAAAATCAATTAAGCAAATATTAAAGCCGATTAGCTTTGTGCCAACAGTGATTTCTGGCAAGGATTTATTAGAGAAATTCACAAAACAGGCTGGTAGTTTTGCGGTTGTGACGGATGAATACGGAGGAACAGCCGGTATCATCACACTGGAAGACGTCATTGAAGAAATTTTCGGAGAAATCGAAGACGAACACGACAAAGAAATCTGGTTAGAGGAAAAAATTAACAACAATGAATTTTTGTTCTCTGCTCGAATCGATATCGACTACCTAAATGAAACATTCAAACTTTCCTTAGAAGAATCGGATGAATACGATACACTCGCAGGATTAATCATCCATCACATTGAATCCATTCCTACTCAAGGAGATAGTGTACAACTCGAAAAATACCGACTTGTCGTGGAGGAAGTCAGTGATCGAAAAATCGAAACTGTTCGACTTTTTATTGAATCGTGATGAAGTACACGCTTGGACTACTTATTTTATTTCTCAGTTCATTCGTCTCAGCACAAACAGACTACCCACTTTCTTCTCAATTATCAGAAATATCCGGTTTAGAAAAATGGAATGATTCAACGTTAATCGCCATCAATGACGGTGGAAACGAACCCATCCTTTTTTTGCTCAATTTAAATGGACAAATCACCCGTAAAATTAGTGTGTCAAATGCGAGTAACATCGACTGGGAAGCATTAGCAATCGATGATAACTACGTCTACATTGGCGATATCGGAAATAATATGAATGAGCGTAAAGATTTATGTATTTATCGCATGAAACGAAGTGAAATAGCCCATTCTAGTACAGTAATTGCTGAGAAAATGAACATTTCCTATAAAGAACAACGGACATTCCCTCCATTGAACAAGGAACGACATTTCGATGCGGAAGCTATGACTTTTTTCGAAGGACAACTCTGGATTTTCACGAAAAATAGCACCAAACCTTTCGATGGACTTTCATTTATTTATATGGTGCAATTTGAAGCCAATCAAACGAAAACGCTTTCCAAAGTGACCGAATTAAAATTAAACAGAACGTCCTATCTAAAAGATGCTGTTACGGGAGCGTGTACAGTGAATCAGACCATAGTACTGTCTACTTACAATCGATTGATCAAACTTGAATTCCCAAAACAAGGAATGACAAAATCAAACCTATATTTCTATCCACACATCGAACAGGTGGAGGCATGTGTGTCGATTGGTCCAGGCACCTTTTTCATTTCAAACGAAAAAAATAAATTTCTTGGTCCAGCTAAATTTACAAAAGTTCAACTACCATGATTCAATTGTCACAATACGAAGCTGTTATTTTCGATATGGATGGCGTGCTCATCGATTCGGAACCACTCTGGAAAATTGCCATGGAAGAAGTGTTTCACTCGTTGGGGTCCAAATTAACCAAAGCGGATTTTCAAAAAACAGTTGGACTACGCATCGATGAAGTCGTTCATTTTTGGAATCACCATGAAAATTGGGGCGTCGAAAATGAACAAGATGTGGAAGAGGCCATTATTGTCAAAATGATCGAACTCATTTCGGAAAATGCAACGCCACTTCCAGGGGTAATCGAAACACTCGCATTTTTAAAAAAATCCGGATTAAAAATTGGACTTGGTACTTCATCATCTAGCAGGCTTATTCAAGTGGTGCTCGCTGAGTTAAACATTGCACACTTTTTCGACTTTGCCCACTCCGCAGAAACAGAAGCTTTTGGAAAACCTCATCCAGCTGTTTACCTTACTGTTGCTCAACATTTACAGGTTTCTCCAAATACATGTTTAGTCATTGAAGATTCCTTTAATGGCGTTATTGCTGGACTAGCAGCGAAAATGAAAGTGGTGTGCATACCTGAAAAAACACATTTCCCAAATCCTCGTTTGTCCGTTGCGGATTTTCATTTCGAAACGATGAATGAATTCTTATTGGAAATACAGAAATAGAACAGAGCTCCATTTGGAATGCTTTTGTATTTTTGTAGGAGATGGAAGATTCTTTTGATTATAGAGACGAAGCGGCACAAAATGGTGAACAGGAAATTGATAAAGTCCTGCGTCCCAAAACACTCAGTGATTTCGCTGGACAACCGACCGTAGTCGAAAACTTAGAAGTATTCGTCCGCGCTGCACAATTAAGGAACGAGCCTTTAGATCACGTTTTACTTCATGGCCCTCCGGGACTGGGAAAAACAACATTAGCAAATATCATTGCCAACGAACTTGGAGTTGGTTTTAAAGTTACCTCTGGACCCGTACTTGATAAAGCAGGCGACTTAGCTGGATTACTAACGAACCTCGGTGTTGGTGACGTATTATTCATCGACGAAATTCACCGATTGAGTCCAGTCATTGAAGAATACTTGTATTCCGCGATGGAAGACTACGTAATTGACATCATGTTGGATTCCGGTGCGAACGCACGCAGTATTCAGATCAACTTAAATCCATTTACCTTAATCGGTGCCACGACTCGTTCGGGACTACTTACCTCTCCCCTTCGTGCGCGTTTTGGAATCAATTCACGCTTAGAATACTACGATTCAAAAACACTTACTTCCATCGTTGAACGTTCCGCTCATTTACTGCACATCGAAATAGATGAATCCGCAGCGTATAAAATCTCCAGTAGAAGCCGCGGAACACCGCGAATTGCGAATGCACTCCTTCGTCGTGTCAGAGACTTTGCACAAATTAAAGGAAGTGGAAAAATAGATGAGGAAATTACCGAATTTGCACTAAAAGCCTTAAATGTCGATGAAAATGGACTAGATGAAATGGACATTCGCATCCTAAAAGTCATCATCGATAAATTTAGCGGGGGACCTGTTGGACTCACAACAATTGCAACCGCCATCGGTGAAAATGCGGGAACTTTAGAGGAAGTTTATGAACCCTTCCTCATTCAAGAAGGATTCCTCATGAGGACACCGAGAGGAAGAAAAGCAACAGAGAAAACCTATCGTCACCTTGGAAAAGATATCGGCTGGACACAAGGCGGGCTTTTCTAATCATTCCAAAAGTGGATTACAAGCAACTTATCACCAATAAAGCCCACGAACTTGGATTTTTTCATGTAGGTTTTTCTACAGCAGACTTTTTGGAAGAAGAGGCTCCAAGACTTGAAAAATGGCTGAATAAACACCATCACGGCGAAATGGCCTATATGGCCAATCATTTTGACAAAAGACTCGATCCACGATTATTGGTGGAGGATGCAAAAACAGTAATCTCATTGCTTTTCAATTATTACACAGGCCAACAACAAAGTGACCCTGAAGCACCGAAAATTTCTAAATACGCTTACGGAGAAGATTATCATTACGTCATTAAAGATAAACTGAAAGAACTGCTTGCTTTTATTCAAGAAGAAATCGGGGAAGTGAACGGACGAGGATTCGTGGATTCAGCACCAGTCATGGACAAAGCTTGGGCGAAGAAAGCGGGGATCGGTTGGATTGGAAAAAATAGCAATTTAATTCATCCCAAAAAAGGAAGTTTCTTTTTCATCGCGGATTTAATCTTAGACCTGAAAATAGAGGCGGATGGTCCCATAAAAGATTATTGTGGAACATGTACAAAGTGTATCGATGCGTGTCCAACAGATGCCATCATTGAACCGTATGTCGTGAATGGTTCTAAATGCATTTCATACTTAACAATCGAATTAAAAAACGAACTTTTACCCAAAGAGTTTGAAGGAAAAATGGATAATTGGATGTTTGGCTGTGATATTTGTCAGGATGTTTGTCCATGGAATCGGTTTTCTGTTCTTCACAACGAAGAACGATTTGAACCTCATCCAGATTTACTTGACTTGAAAAAGCAAGATTGGATGGATCTACAGGAGGAAGGATTTCAAATACTTTTTCAACGAAGTCCCGTGAAACGCACAAAGTACAAGGGATT
>CAIRMS010000147.1 GCA_903879765.1 uncultured Flavobacteriales bacterium | reverse complement strand
CGGAATGTTAACTCCTAATAAAGCACATTTACAGAATAAAATTATACTTAAAACATGGAAAAAAAAGAACCCTCTTCATGTTAATGAAAAGGGTTCATTATCTTTGGTCTAACCAGTCAACCTTTTTTAGGATGATACAGTCTTTACTTTTCTAATTAAAACTTATAGGTGTACTGAACGGAAAAGAGTGGCCCTCCCAATCCGACTTCTGCACCTAAGGCAGAATTGTAACTAAAGAAATATCGAAATCCATAGCAAACTCTTGCTGAAACAGGAACCGCTACTAGATCTGTTGATGTATAGCTCACAGCTAAAGAATCATTCACCCACTGCTTTTCCCAGCGATTGTTCGTGCCAACAGCTAATCCGATATAGCTATCAACATTTGGACTCGCATTCGGTAATAAAAAATTGAAACGTGCTTGAACCCTCAAACGCGATCTGAAATCCTCATATTTCGATTCAACATAAGTCCATTGGTTATTGATAAACATCGTATCTGTTGAAAGGTAAGACTCACGAAAAGAGTTATACATCACATCGACTCCAATACTTACATCGTTCGAGATCATGTAAGCATATCGAAGTCCACTTGGAGGAATACTTGTTGTACCTGAAACACTTGTTGAATTTGGTCCCAATCCAAAAAAGTCATACTTCATGAAATTTGGTCCTCCACCATAAACCTCAAACAAATGATTTCCTTGAAATGACGCTTGTCCATGAACAAGGCCAATTGTTCCAATAAACAAAAGAGCAAGTATCTTTTTCATGTATTATGCTTCCATTAATTTGATCAAATTCAATGCTGAACCTGCTTTAAACCACTCGATTTGAGACGTATTATACGTATGATTCAACATAATATCTTCACTTGTTCCATTTGCGTGATTCAATTTCAAAGTAATTTGTTTTCCAGGCGTGAAAGACTCTAAATCCGTAAAGTCGAAAGTATCATTCTCATGGATTTTATCATAATCTGACTCGTTAGCGAAAGTTAATGCTAACATCCCCTGTTTTTTCAAGTTTGTTTCGTGTATACGAGCAAACGATTTTACAATGACCGCACAAACACCTAAATAACGTGGTTCCATTGCTGCATGCTCACGAGATGAACCTTCGCCGTAATTATGATCTCCTACTACGATTGTTGGAACTCCAGCGGCTTTGTACGCGCGTTGTACAGCAGGAACTTCACCGTATTCGCCAGTTAATTGATTTTTCACTGAATTTGCCTCACCATTGAATGCATTCTCAGCACCAATCAACAAGTTATTCGAAATGTTGTCTAAATGTCCACGGTAACGCAACCATGGTCCAGCCATCGAAATGTGGTCCGTTGTACATTTTCCTTTCGCTTTAATCAACAAACGAGCTGACTCAATATTTTTTCCGTCCCAAATCGGGAAGTTTTCTAATAATTGAAGACGAGATGAATCTGGCGCAACTTTAATTTCTACCGCACTACCATCTTCAGCAGGAGCTTGATATCCATTGTCATCAACGGCAAATCCACGCGTTGGTAATTCATCACCATGAGGAGGATTCAATTTCACTTGCTCTCCTTTGTCGTTTGTTAAAGTATCTGTTATAGGATTAAATCCTAAATCACCAGCAATTGCCAAAGCAGCTACCATTTCTGGAGAGGTTACAAACGCATGTGTATTTGGATTTCCATCCGCACGTTTCGAAAAATTACGGTTGAATGAATGCACAATCGTATTTTTCTCTTGTTTCTCCGCTCCTTCTCTTGACCATTGTCCGATACAAGGTCCACAAGCATTCGTAAACACTTTCGTACCCATTTTCTCGAAATCCGCTAGAATTCCATCGCGATCAGCAGTAAAGCGAACCTGCTCAGAACCTGGATTAATTCCAAACTCTGCTTTCGGTGAAATTCCTTGCGCAACTGCTTGCTGAACAATGGATGCCGCACGAGCTAAATCCTCGTAAGAAGAGTTTGTACATGAACCGATTAGACCCCACTCTACTTTCATTGGCCAATTGTTCGCTGTTGCCTCTGCACGCATTTTAGAAACAGGTGTCCCTCTATCTGGAGTAAATGGACCATTAATATGCGGTTCCAATTCACTTAAATTAATTTCAATGATTTGATCAAAGTAAGCTGATGGATTATCATACACTTCTTGATCTCCAGTTAAATGTTCCGCGATTTGATCTGCTGCTTTCACAACTTCCTCACGTCCGGTAGCCATTAAATAGCGACGCATAGACTCATCATAACCAAATGTAGAAGTTGTTGCACCAATTTCAGCACCCATGTTACAAATCGTACCTTTTCCAGTACATGAAAGAGAAATAGCTCCTTCACCAAAGTATTCAACGATTGCACCTGTACCTCCTTTAACCGTTAGGATATCTGCAACTTTTAAAATCACATCTTTTGCAGAAGTCCAGCCACTTAATTTACCTGTTAACTTCACACCGATCAACTTTGGGAATTTCAATTCCCAAGCCATTCCTGCCATGACATCTACAGCATCTGCTCCACCAACACCAATCGCAATCATTCCAAGTCCACCAGCATTTACAGTATGTGAATCCGTACCAATCATCATCCCGCCAGGAAATGCATAGTTTTCTAATACAACTTGGTGAATGATTCCTGCTCCTGGTTTCCAAAAGCCAATTCCGTATTTATTTGAAATCGAAGACAAGAAGTTAAACACTTCATTGTTTTGATTCAATGATTCTTGCAAATCTTTGCTTGCGCCTAATTTCGCTTGAATTAAGTGATCTGCATGTACCGTTGATGGTACCGCTACTCTTTTTTTACCTGCTTGCATGAATTGCAATAGAGCCATTTGAGCAGTCGCATCTTGCATCGCTACACGATCTGGAGCGAAATCGACGTAAGAGTTTCCACGTTCATACGCTGCTTGAGCGTTTCCGTCCCAAAGGTGAGCGTAAAGAATTTTCTCGGATAACGTCAATGGTCTACCAACCACTTTTCTTGCTGCTGCAATACGCTCAGGATATTGTGCGTATACCTTTTGAATCATGTCAAGATCGAATACTTTCATAGTGCTAATGTAATTTTGATGTGCGCGCAAATTTAATGATTTTGACGCATTAAAGAAATTGAAAAGGACTGAAATATTTTTTATTCCTAAAGATTGATTGTAACTTACTCCATAAAAAATCGAATCATGCGTATTTTAACAGGAATCTTTTTCATTTTTCTACTCGTATCAGCAAGTGTTTCAGACACTGAAAAAGGCAGCGCTACTTTTTACAGTAATGCATTCAATGGACGAAGAACTTCATCAGGAGATGTTTTCAATAACAATTTAATGACGGCAGCCCATAAATCAATTCCATTTGGAACTACGGTGAAAGTAACGAACGTAAAAAATGATTCGGTTGTAATTCTTAAAATAAATGATCGACTCCCTAAAAGTTCAAGTCATATTATTGATGTGACCTTGGCTGCGGCAAAAAAACTTAATTTTGTCAGAAACGGGATTGCTACGGTAGCAATCGAAGTCCTGTCAACGCAAAATGAAGATACTAAACAGCATTAAAGAATTAACGGTAATTGAACTATCAACGGTCCTTGCTGGACCATCTGTAGGTATGTTTTTTGCCGAACTTGGGGCAAAAGTGATTAAAATTGAACATCCTTCCCTACCCGATGTTACGCGTACTTGGAAATTGCCAATTGAAAAATCAGAAAGTAATGTCTCTGCGTACTTTTCCAGTGTAAATTATGGAAAAACGTATTTAACACTTGATTTATCCATTGAAAATCAACACAAAGATTTTCTAAAATTGATTCAATCTGCCGATATCCTTCTGACGAACTTCAAACGAGGAGACGACAAAAAATTAAATATTCAAAGTTCCTTTCTACATGGCATCAATCCAAAATTAATTATTGGGAAGATCAGCGGCTTTGGTGATGACAGCGATCGTGTCGCCTATGATTTAATTCTTCAAGCGGAATCTGGATTTATGTCAATGAATGGAACCAAAGACTCTGGACCGGTAAAAATGCCTGTTGCATTGATTGATGTTTTAGCAGGACATCAATTGAAAGAAGGAATTCTATTGGCTTTAATGGAAAGACAACTTTCCGGCAAAGGCGCTGAAGTTAGTGTATCGTTATACGATGCTGCTGTTTGCAGCCTAGCGAACCAAGCTTCTAATTATCTGATGACTGGACATATTGCACAAAGAATTGGAAGTTTACATCCAAACATCGCACCGTATGGCGAACTTTTTCAAACAAAAGACGAAAAAACAATCACTTTCGCCATTGGTTCTGATAAACATTTTGATAAGCTCGTAACAAGTTTGAATCATTCAGAACTCGCAAATGATGAACGTTTTTTACACAATCAACAACGACTAGCAAACAGGTCCATCTTATCCGAAATCCTTCAATCGATCATTGTCCATTTACCAAGTCGAGAAATCTTAACAATGATGAACAATCAAAATGTACCTTGTGCAGAGGTCAAATCAATTGACGCCGTATTTTCAGATCAAAGCGCTCAATCCTTGATTCTTGAAGAAAACATCAATGGAATTAATACAAAACGAGTTCGAACAACTGCTTTTAAATTTCCTCATGATTAGAAAACCGAATTCAAGCGCAGAATGGAATAACTATTACAACCTAAGATATAAGGTTTTAAGAGCTCCTTGGAATCAACCTTTAGGTTCTGAACGTAACGAAGGGGATGAGACTGCCGAACATTTTGCTTTTTTTGAAAATGAATTGATCATTGGCGTTGGCAGACTCGATTTCATGCCTAAAAACACCTGTCAAATTCGCTTTATGGCTGTAGATGAAAATCAACAGGGAAAAGGCATTGGAAGAAAACTCATGTTACACATGGAGGAAATCGCTAAAGAACAGGGAAGTAACGAAATTATATTACACGCCAGGGAAATTGCTGTGCCATTTTATCAAAAGTTGGACTATAGCATCATCGAGAAATCACACCTTTTATTTAATGAGATTCAACATTATTTAATGCACAAAAAAATATGAGTCAAGTTACTGAAAATAAATTCGTGCTTGATGAGTTTTATGACCTCATCACTCCAAATAAAATCACCTTATTTGATCGAATCGCAGCAGAACGCACACGTTATGTAACCATTGCGCTCGAAAACATTTACCAAGAACACAATGCTTCTGCCGTTTTAAGAACTTGTGATTGTTTTGGAATTCAAGATTTAAATGTGATTGAAAAGGATAATCAGTATCAGATTCAACGAGACATTGCTTTAGGATCAGGACGTTGGGTAGACATTCACAACTTTAACGAGGAAATTGATCCCACGAAAAGGTGTATCAATGACTTAAAAAATAGAGGGTATCAAATCGTCGCAACTACTCCTCATACGGATGCGTATGATGTGCACAATTTACCGATTGACAAACCGTTGGCATTTTTCTTTGGAACGGAACGACAAGGCTTAAGCAAGGAAATGATGTCTGAAGCAGATTTACACGTGCGAATTCCCATGTATGGATTTACGGAAAGTTTTAATATTTCCGTTTCTGTGGCAATCTTATTACAAACAATTCGACAACGTCTTGAATTAAGTGATGTATCATGGAAACTAACAGAAACTGAACAAATTGACCTTAAAATCCAATGGTGTGAGAAAATTCTTAACGGCGGAGAGGCACTTAGCAAAGAATTCCGTGCGAGGTATCAAAAAGATTGATAAATTTGTATAGTTATTTGTCAAGATAAACAATTACTTATGGGAAAAGGAGATAAAAAAACAGCAAAAGGTAAACGTACCATGGGCTCGTACGGAGTAACCAGAAAACGAAAAGAGGAAAAGGTAGTCATCGTTCCGAAAGTGAAAAAAGAAAAAAAGGCTGCAACTGAAACTGCTAAACCAGCAGCGAAAAAGCCGGCAGCGAAGAAAACCGCAACCGCAAAATCTTAATAAAAAAAAGCTGTCAATTGACAGCTTTTTTTTTAACAAAATCTCACATTAATTCACATTCTTCATCCTATGTGAAAAGTATTCATGAATTTTGACTCAAATTAATCAACAATGAAACATAATTTCGGAGCAGGTCCCTGCATATTACCTCAAGAAGTATTTCAACAAGCGGCAAATGCTGTGTTGGATTTTAATGGACTATCCATTTTAGAAGTATCACACCGTCACAAGGATTTCGTAGCCGTAATGGACGAAGCAATTGACCTTGTGAAGCAAGCTTTAAATGTTCCCGCTGGATATTCAGTTGCATTTCTTCAAGGTGGAGCATCTTTAGGATTTACAATTGTTGCGCTGAATATGATGCGTGACAAAAAGAAGGCCGGATACATCAACACTGGAACTTGGGCTTCTGGAGCAATAAAAGAAGCGAAAAAAGTTGGTGTCGATGTCGATGTTTTTGCTTCCTCTGAAGATAAAAACTTTACGTACATCCCGAAAGGATATTCCGTACCAACAGATGTTGATTACATACATTTCACCTCAAACAATACGATTTACGGAACACAATTTAAGGAGTTTCCAAAAACAGATCTTCCACTCATATGTGACATGTCATCTGATATCTTCTCCAAAGAAATCAACGTGGCCGACTTCGACATTATTTATGCTGGTGCACAAAAAAACCTAGGTCCAGCAGGCGCGACATTGTACATTGTGAAAGATGAAATTTTAGGAAAATCTACATCGCCTTTCATGCCAACTTATTTGGACTTGAAGCAACACGTGGAAAAGGAATCGATGCTGAATACACCTCCTGTATTTTCTGTTTACGTAGCGATGTTGAATTTGCGCAATTTATTGGCAAATGGCGGAGTGAAAGCAATGGAACAACGCAATAATGCAAAGGCAGCTTTACTTTACAAAGAAATTGATGAGAATCCTGCATTTAGAGGTGCCGTAGAAGTCGAAGACCGATCTAACATGAATGTTACTTTTCTACTCAACGACGAAAGTCGTTCAGCTGAATTTGACACGATGTGGAAAGAAGCGGGAATTGTAGGATTGCCAGGACATCGCTCTGTTGGTGGATACCGCGCATCCATATACAATGCATTACCAATCGAAAGCATTCAAGTATTGGTAGATGTTATGCGTGCATTCAATCAACATTAATTTTCAAAAAAACCTCACATGAAAATACTTGCCAACGACGGAATATCAGATTTAGGAAAACAACTCATTGAAGCCGCAGGACATATTGTTATCACAGAAAAAGTAGCACAAGATTCACTTGCCAAAGAAGTAAATGGACAAGGAATAGAAGCGATTCTAGTACGCAGCGCAACAACTGTCCGCAAAGATGTGATTGACGCTTGTCCAAACGTTAAAATCATTGGTCGCGGAGGCGTTGGGATGGATAACATTGACGTAGAATATGCGCGTAGCAAAGGAATTCACGTGATTAACACGCCTGCTTCTTCTTCTCAATCCGTAGCGGAATTGGTAATGGGACAATTGTTTTCCCTTTCTCGATTCTTGAACGACTCATTTAAACAAATGGAAAATGGTGATTTTTCGACCTTGAAAAAGAACTATGCGAAAGGAGTTGAGCTCCGCGGAAAAACATTGGGAATCATTGGCTTCGGAAGAATTGGACAAAGTTTAGCTTCTTACGCTCTTGGCGTTGGAATGAAGGTAATTGCCATTGACAATAAAAGTCAAGCTGTTGAAATTAAAGTCACAGTTGGAGATCAAGACGTTTTCGTCCCAATAACAACTCAAACAGATTTACACAGTCTTTTAGGAGAAATGGATTATATTTCGATTCACGTCCCAAAACAAAAAGATGGCAGTGCCGTACTAGGTGCAAAAGAGTTCTCACGCATGAAAAAAGGTGTATTTATCTCGAATGCTGCGCGCGGAGGAGTTGTCGATGAAACAGACTTAATCGATGCATTAAACGATGGTACAATCGCTGGAATTGCATTAGATGTTTTTGAAAACGAACCGAATCCAAGAAAAGAATTATTGAGTCATCCTAAAATCGCTTGCACACCGCACATTGGTGCCGCTACACTTGAAGCGCAAGATCGAATTGGTGAAGAATTGGCACAATTGATCATTGAATTAGCATAAAATCCAACTAACTGAACTAAAAAAAGGGACACATTTTGCGTCCCTTTTTTCGTTTTATAAGAACTGATTAATCTCTGATAATTTCAATTGAATCGATGCTGTCTCCTTCGCGGATATCATC
Source organism: uncultured Flavobacteriales bacterium (assembly GCA_903879765.1). GTDB lineage: Bacteria > Bacteroidota > Bacteroidia > Flavobacteriales_D > Crocinitomicaceae > UBA952. Next base: position 1,688 of record CAIRMS010000147.1, on the reverse strand, counting down.
AATTACATCTAATCCTTCTGTTACTTTTCCGAAACATGTATGAGCACGATCTAAGTGAGACGTATTTCTTCTCGAATGACATACAAAGAACTGTGAACCACCAGTATTCTTTCCAGCGTGAGCCATTGAAAGCACTCCTCGATCGTGAAATTGATTGTCACCTGTAACTTCACAGTCGATTTGATACCCAGGACCACCTGTTCCTGGCATTCCTCTTTCTCCCTCACGTGTGTTCGGACAACCACCTTGAATCACGAAGTCAGGAAGCACGCGGTGCCACTTTAATCCATTGTAATAACCTGATTCAGCTAACTTTACGAAGTTCTCAACTGTTTTTGGCGCATCGTTTTCGTAAAATGTCACATGCATTTCACCTTTGTTCGTTTTAATGATTCCTTTCATATACTAAGTTTGATGTTGCGAAATTACGCGTAGAAGTTGAATTGTTAAAATGGAGTTTTGAACAATGCTTGGTTGGAATACTTGTTGAAAACTTAGTTGATAACGTCTATTAAGGTGCTTTCATGCGACTTTAAGGTAATGTTAAATTTGTAAAGAAGGAACCAACAAACGAATTTCTATGTTCAGCACTCTTACCAAACGAAAACTTACCGACAATCAAGTTGCCAATGTTTTCATCAATGCTATTTTCGATAGTGTTGATAATGGCTTTTCTGAAGTGTCGTTGATGATAAATGAAGATTCTGCCTTTGTTACTCCACCATCCATTTCCGCAGCAAACAATGGGGAATTTGGAATGATTGTACTTGTCGGAAATTTATCTTTTTTAGAAAGTACCTTCGACGCTGATCAAGCAGAAAAAGTTGAGAACATTATTTTCGATAAAGTTTCAAAAATGTATGAGATGGACACTGCTTCATTTAGAAACTTAGTCCGTGAATATCAGTCCTTCATCATGCGTGTAAATCATCCTTCAAAAAATTGGATCTACGGAATGTCAAAAGCTGTTTTTCACAAATACAATTTGAACGAACACCAAGATGAATATTTCCGACGTATGCAAGCACCAAATCCATTGTTCTTGAAAAGAATGGACGAGGTGATGTCTAATTTCATTTGGAATTGGGACGCATTCTTTAAAAAGTACCGCATCTAATTAATATGGCATAAAAAAAGGAGCGAATTCGCTCCTTTTTTTATGCCTAGAATTTTTAGACTTCCTCCGTCTCAGTTATCGGTTTACGAAAAACCATTTTTCCATCAAATACATCCATTACAATGTTTTTGGTTCGGTCAATCGCACCACTTAAAAGAGCCTTAGACAACTCATTTAACACTTGCTTTTGAATCACTCGTTTGATTGGACGAGCTCCAAAGAACGGATCGTAACCAATTTCCGCAATGTGATCAAAGGCATCTTTCGTTACATATAGTGTCAGATCCATCGTTTTCAACTTGTCCTTTAACACATCCAACTGTATTTGAACTATCTGTCTAACATTTTCCATCGTTAACGGCGTAAACATGATGATTTCATCTACACGGTTTAAAAACTCTGGTCGAATCGTCTGACGCAACAATTCCATCACTTCAGTCTTCGCTTTTTCCGCTGTTTCTTCAAAAGCTGATTCTTTTACCTTTTCAAATCGATCGTGAATAATCGAAGAACCAAGATTGGATGTCATAATCACAATGGTGTTCTTAAAGTTTACCAAGCGACCTTTATT
>CAIRMS010000146.1 GCA_903879765.1 uncultured Flavobacteriales bacterium | reverse complement strand
CTGCGTTGTTCATCATTGTCTTGATTACCTGGTTGGTGTATCGTGGAATGAAGGAAAGCCGCAATGCATCGAACATCATGGTCGTAATTAAATTAGCAATTATATTATTGGTGATTGGCGTTGGGATGTTTTACGTGGACACGAATAACTGGAGTCCATTCGCGCCAAACGGAGTGACTGGAATTTTAAAAGGAGTTTCCGCAGTATTCTTTGCTTACATTGGATTCGATGCGATTTCGACGACTGCGGAAGAATGTGAAAATCCACAACGTGACTTGCCGCGCGGAATGATGTGGGCGATTATCATCTGTACGGTACTTTACATCATCATTGCCTTGATTTTAACAGGAATCGTTTCGTATGAAAAACTAGCAGTGGGCGATCCATTGGCGTTTGTATTTGATGAAATCCACTTACCGAAAATGGCTGGAATCATTTCCATTAGTGCTGTTGTGGCGATGGCTTCGGTTTTGTTGGTGTTTCAAATGGGACAACCACGCATTTGGATGAGCATGAGTCGTGATGGTTTATTGCCAAAACGATTCTCGAAAGTTCATCCGAAGTATAAAACGCCTTCCTTTGCGACAATTGTTGTTGGATTTGTTGTTGCTGTGCCCGCGTTGTTTATGAACTTAACTATGGTAACAGACTTGTGTTCCATTGGAACCTTGTTTGCCTTTGTTCTCGTTTGTGGTGGAGTATTGGTACTTCAAAATAAAACGGACATTCCTCGTGGAAAGTTCAAAACGCCGTTTATCAATGGGGGACTGGTGATGCCGATTCTGTTAGCCGGAACACTGGTGCTTTTATTTACCACGTATCGCACAGAAACAATGGCTTTTGTTCAAAACGAACCTACGTTGAAAACTTCCGAAGAGATGATGTTGCAATTAAACGAAAGTCAAATCAAGACCTTAAAAGAATTTGCAAAATTGGAAGAGTATCGTTTAGTGAGTAAATTACCAGAAGGAAAGTTGGGAATAGCTCATCAAAAGGAAGTGAATTTGGATGAGTTTTTTGCGGTAGAAAAAGGAGCTGAAATTCTTGAAGGTCAAATAATACATAACAATTGGAAAAATATTGAAACGCAAAACGAAGGTTGGTCTCATTTTGCGAATAAAATTCCAAGTTGGATTTTTATCCTCTTTACCGTTTTCATTACGATTATGGCCGTACGAAACAAATTGTCACTTATTCCAATTTTAGGCTTGTTGAGCTGTTTATATATGATGAGTCAGCTGGCTTTGGCTAATTGGATTTACTTCTCCATTTGGTTGTTGTTGGGCTTGGTGATTTACTTCCTTTATGGACGCAAGCACTCGAAGTTAGCTACGGTTTAATGTGCTAATTTGCTAATGGACTAATGTGCTAATTTGCAATGTGCTAATGTGCTTCCGCCACGGCGGAGAACTAATTTGCTAATGGTTTAATGTGCTAATGGTCTAATTGCTTGGTGAGTAGAACAATTAAAGTCCAAGAGACTGTTCAATTCCTAGAATTAAGGAATGAATGACTTTGATGTGAATTTCTTGGGCGCGATCAGCGAAGTTGGAATGAGGCGCACGGATTTCGATGTCTGCAAGTCCAGCAAGTTTACCGCCGTCTTTTCCAGTCAGGACAATCGTTTTCATGCCTTTCGCTTTCGCTGCTTCCACCGCTAGAATGACATTTTTTGAATTTCCGGAGGTCGAAATACCTAGTAACACATCGTTTGCTTGTCCGAGTCCTTCAATGAAGCGCGAAAACACAAAGTCGTAACCGAAATCGTTACTAACACAAGACAAATGCGATGGGTCAGAAATACTGATGGCAGCAAGTGCACGACGGTTATCGCGAAAACGTCCACTGAGTTCTTCTGCGAAGTGCATGGCATCACACATGGATCCGCCATTTCCACAACTGATAATTTTCCCGCCATTTTGAATGGCTTGACTCATCGTTTCAACTGCTTGTAAAATCAGTGAAAAGTTCGCCTCCGTTTGAAAATTCACCAATGTTTGCTGAGCTTCTTCGAATTGCTGTTGAATCAAGTTGCGTAGTTCCATGTCTGTAATTTGTCCTCAAATTTAAACTAAATTCCGGTAGAGCGCGACATGAAGCGGGAGTTTCGTATCTTTGATACATCATGAATTCAAGCTATTTTCATCAAAAAGTCGTGTGGATTACCGGAGCATCTTCGGGAATCGGCGAGGAGTTGGCCCGACAATTAGACCGCGCTGGAGCACAATTGATTTTGTCTGCTCGTAACGTAGAAAAACTCAATGAGCTAAAGGAAAGTCTAAAGTACAAGGAGCAACATTTAGTCGTTCAAATGGACCTCGCGGAAACGTCAAACGTTGGAGTATTGGCGCAGCAGATCATGACGCACTATGGACGAATCGATCTGTTAATCAACAACGGTGGTATCAGTCAACGTGCAACCGCATTTGATACTTCGATGGAGGTCAATCGTCAAATCATGGAGGTAAATTTCTTTGGAAACATTGCCATGGCGAAAGCAGTTTTGCCCATATTCCGTCAACAGAAATCTGGACAAATACTTGTTATCAGTAGCATCGCAGGCAAATTTGGTTTTCATTTGCGATCCGCATACAGTGCATCAAAACATGCCCTTTTTGGATATTACGAAAGTTTGGTGATGGAAGAAAGTGAGTATAACTTAAAGGTGACGGTTGCTTGTCCTGGGAAAATTAATACACCCATATCTACAAATGCGGTGACAGGAGAAGGAAAAGCACATGGAAAAATGGATCATAATCAAGCTACTGGAATGCCAGTGGATGCCTGTGTTCAACAATTATTGAATGCATTGGTGAAAAACAAACACGAAGTCTTGATTGGGAACAAAGAATTAATGGCTGTTCATTTAAAGCGATTTTTCCCAAGGTTATTTTGGAAAATTATTCCGAAACAGTCCGCTACTTAATAATCTATAAAATATTGAGATAAAAAAAATAGGCTTCCAATTGGAAGCCTATTTAATTTAAGTAGAAAGTTCTTCTTAGTTTACGCTTGAAGAAAGTTCAGAACCTGCTTTGAAACGGATAGTGTTTTTTGCAGCGATTTGAATCACTTCACCTGTTTTAGGGTTACGTCCGTTACGAGCGTTTCTTTTAGAAAGATCAAAAGATCCGAATCCTACTAAAGAAATTCTTTCTCCTTTTTTCAATGCATCTGTAGTAGCTCCTACAAATCCGTCTAATGCTTTTTTAGCATCTGCTTTTGACAATCCTGCTGCTGCAGCCATTGCGTCGATTAATTCCGCCTTGTTCATGTTACGTGTTTTAAATAATTAGTAATAAATTTTG
>CAIRMS010000145.1 GCA_903879765.1 uncultured Flavobacteriales bacterium | reverse complement strand
TTAGTGGTCAACTAACGTATGAGGATACTTATGAATCCCCACCTATTTTCATCATACGATTTACTCCGGATGGAATCACCAAATATGCTGACTATCTTGGCATCGAAGAAACACAAGTCAATCAAAACGAGTTGGGTGTTTACCCGAATCCTTCAACAGGTATTTTTCATTTAGAAAGTTTGTCTGAAGAACCCATGGAAGTTGAGGTATATGATCAACAAGGGTCAAGGATTCAGTTGGAAGATCAATTTACATCAACCATTCAACTAGAAAACCAAGCTCCAGGAATATACTTTCTACATGTAAAACAAGGTGATCAGTTTTGGGTGAAGAAAGTGGTGCTGCAATAAGTTTGGAGATTGAGTGCGAGCCCATAATTATTATTAACAAATTGATGAAAAATTGGTTAAGTAGTTCGTTTTGAGGTAGTCCTAAACACAAAAACAAACTTCTACTCTTTTTCAATTCAACCTTTCATACGAAAACCATGAAACAACTAAAACTCATCCTCCTCCTTTGCATTTGCTGCCAAAGACTATATGCTCAAAATCCATTAGATCTGCGGGGAGTCAGGTATTATTATGAGACACCTACCTTGGGTGATTTTTGTTCTTTTCGTTATTATAGTCCTTTGAACATCGTTGAAAAAGGAAACATCTACATGATTGGAGGAGCGCAATTCGATGGTTACCCAAGAGCGGGGATGGTTTGTATCAACAAATGGAATAGCAATATTTGGTGGGATTATAGGACTCCCTTGTTATCATTGTCCGGGATTGGTGGCATCAATGTTTTACCAAATAATCACTTTCTTTCAATCTACACGACTGAATTTGGTAATCAAGACACCTTAAGAACCGTAATATTTAACCAACTTGGTTTTTTAAGCGAAAAAAAAGCACCTGCAAAACGTATTCTCAACCTTAATAATTTAACAAAACTATCTTCTACAGTTAGTGCTGTTTCTTCTTGGAGTCATGAATACTTGGATACAGTGTTCCCAACCGTTGATCTGATCGACGAAAACGGTAATTACCTATACACTAAAGAATTACCAATTGTAAACACGTTCAATAATTTACCAGTGGATTTTGCTTTTGCTAACGCAAGTTTTCCTTACTATGATGCCGTTGTTACGATAGGTCACCAAACTAGGCCTGTTTCCGAAACCAGATTAAATGAAATAATGCCTAGCCCAGTTCTTTGGGTATGGGGATCCGATAATATTTTCTTTTCTCGAGAAATTTATAAAGATTATGCACCACATAATGCATCTCACATGTTTGATTTTATTGGCCATGTTGACGCTTATGATAATGAATATGCCTTTACTTCAAGAGCTAATCTACCCGATGGGTCCGGAGGTCAATACCTTACTTGCCTAGATTCCAACTTACAGGTGAAATGTTTTAAAGAAATACGGTCGAACAATTCACCAAACCTTTTTTGGACAGTTTCGGATGTGAAAATAGATACCGCTACAAAGCAAATCTTGGTCACGGGTGAGATGATTACATATTCAAATGCACAATTTGAATTTATTCAAAGTAGTGTGAATTACGTCGCTCGGTTTTACTCGAATGGCAATCCGATTTACTACAAATATTTTTATTACGATCACAATGAAAAATCTTGTAACGATATCAGCATGACCATATGCGAAAACGGAGACTTTTTATTTACTGGCTTTCAACAAAACGTATCAGAACCTTATTTTTTCACTTACCGTACTGACCAATATGGCTACCATCCAGATGGTCAATATTTAGGGTTTCATGAAGTTACGGTTTCTCCATCTGAAATCGGAATTTTCCCCAATCCTTCAGACGGAATTTTTCAAGTTTCAAGCTTAAGTGAAGAACCCATGCTTATTACCATGCTAGACCAACAAGGAAAACAAGTGGTTGCATTTGAGCTCAATGAACTTTCTTCAAATAATTCCTTTGATCTGAGCGAACAAGCACCGGGAGTTTATTTTGCGCATATTTCGCAAGGTGAAAACCAATGGGTGAAGAAATTGGTGGTGAGGTAAGGTCAAAACTTTTTACTATACTATTTTATGCATTTAACCTAACAAAAACCTATGAAAAACCTTTCCATACTCCTGTTTCTCCCCCTCCTTTTCTTCAGCTGCACAAAGGAGAAAATTCATCAAAAAGAAACGCAATCTTTCTACGAATCCCACGGAAACATTATGCTTTTACAAGTTGGCGAGGATTTGGAAGGTATCTATGAGTACCAAATGGAATCCACCGCCTATCAGCAGGACTCTTTCAATTTGATCCATGTGTTAATGAACGACGGAGGTGAAGAATATAGTGGATGGAAACTGGCATCCAATCAGCCAATTTTATTTGAGCAGCATGCCTATCAAATCAACTTTTATACACCGAAAATAGCCGTCAATCAACTCGAAAAAACGAGTGAGCATCTTCCATTGGATACAACAAAAATTCAATGGTTTCAAGCTCCAAACGGAATAGATCCCACTGAAATCTGGTCAAAAATCTCGAATCTTGCCATTGTGAAATCATATCGCGCTGACAATCCAACTACTAAAATCGGAATTTGCCGCATCGTGGTCTATGCATACAATCCTGACTTTGGATTCAGTGTTCCGAGACAGAAGTATTTGGTGTTCTTGGTGAAGTGATCGTCCGAGTTGGACTCCTGTCTTTCCTTTTTTCCAAATTCCATGGTGAAACAGGTGCGGGTGCAGTAACTACAAAACAAAAAAACAGCGCCGAATCCAGCGCTGTTTATACATTGATTCAAGTTTAATCTATTGTTTTACGAGTCGCTCCACGCCTACAAATTTTTCGTCCTCCAAAATGGAAATGAAATAAACACCTGAATCTTCGAGTACATAGGATTCGTTTTCTAGTACTTCTGGATCTGTCGACATAAGCATGCCAACACTGTTCGTTATCGCAATGGAAACGTGTCCTTTCAGTTGATCTATGCCTTTAATTTGGAACGTTCCTGTACTTGGATTCGGGTATAAACGGAATAAAGGCGTCTCACTTGTTGGAATTCCGGCCCCACTATCAATCACAATCGATGCTTTCGGATCGCCAATAACCACACTTTGATAAGAAAGGGTCATATCAGCCATGTAATAACTTTCCGCCAAGTTGTATTGCGCAATTGGATTTAAATAGCGATTTACGAGAATATCCGCTCTGAATAGTTGGGAAATAAAGATGCAATTGACATATCCATGCGCTGCGGTACAACCATCTTTGATGAGATCCGCTATATAAAACGATTCATTCGGATTGCTTTGCGCATCAAACGTTTCAGCCGAACTGCAGGTGGAAAGCGCTGAAAAGGAACCAGGCAACCATTTGTAGTTCATTTGAATGGAATCAACTGGACCATGTCCCACATAAAAGTATGTGAACACATTGTTTTGATCCGTCAATACTGCTGGACTTAAATCCATCGTAGCATTCCAGTTTTCAGCAAGCATATTGTTGTAAGTAGGTTGAACGTATGAATCTATAAAATAAATGGTGTCCATGCCATACGACTCAACTAAGTCAATCACTCCTGTTGCGATTTGCTGATCAACCCCTGTTAGAGGACCACTGCGATCAATCATTTGTAAGACGTCTTCTTGCGAATAACCATCCAGACGTGTTACCAAATAAATTCCATATTGCGCACGGCTGAAATGCTCGTTTTTATTGAAATATGGATTTACAAATAATGAGGCTTGACCAATTTGATTTTGATGAATCCCCAAAATCAAACTCAATTCAGCGTCCACCGACCCACAGTCACCATTCCCGGCATTCACCACGCAATCGATGCTATTACGCTTTAAGGGCACACCTTTGGTTGTCACCAAGTAATTCAGGGAGTCCTGTAGGTTTTGACTCACCAAGTAATTTTCAATTTGTGTGCGCAATTGATTGAATTCGGTATCATTGATAACCTCTGTCGTAGGAGAAGAGACATAAATCATGTTTTGATTTGGGATGTTACGGGCTTGTTGAAAATAACTGGCAATCTGCATCGAAACGGGACTATTCACGTTTACAATGACTCCTACATCATCATAATTCGTTGTTTGAGCGAAGCTCGTAATGGCCATAAAGGCACTCATAAAAAAGAAAAATTTCATACTTATTTTTAAGTTTTACTAATAACGTTAGATCGTAGGAAATATTTTAGGACTCAGTACTAAAAATGAAACTCACGTATAACGCGACCAAAATTGAAACGAACGTTTTGGGTTCATCAAATGAATCCATTCCCTTCGACTCGACAAAAATTCAGTGGATTGGCACACCAAATTCAGCAGATCTTTCCGAAATATGGCCCAAGATTTCAGCACTTAACTTGGTGAAATGCTACCGAAACACACATCCAAGCTCGAATATCGGATTTTACCGAACGCTGATGTTTATCTACGATGAACAACTTGGATTAAGCATCCCTACCGAAAAATACTTGGTGTATTTGGTGAAGTGATGGTCCGTGTTGGACCCCTTTCTTTCCTGTTTACCCAATTCCAAAATCGGATTACCATCTAAACTTGCCATTTAACCGGAATAAAGTAATTTTATGGGAGGACATTCAACAACAAACATGAAAAAAACATTTCTCTTATTTTTATGGTGCCTTTGTCAGCAAATCGCTTTTGGTCAACTACCCTCAAGTTCAATAGAGAATCTTGAAAGTAATGAACTCAAAGGAAAAGTTAGAAAAGTCACAACAAGTTCCTTTAAAGGAAAAAAAGTCAATGGGAAAATTGAAAAATCTGGAAAAGGTTGGCAATATACATGGGAAAATGACGAGGAACTGATCTTTGACACGCTTGGATTACTTCGACTCAAAAAAGTAAATAAAAACGGTACAATTAATTGCAGTTATGCCATCAAATTGGACGCTAGTAAAAGAGTTGTTCAATTGAAAGACTACGATCATACCAGCTACTTTACGTACAATTCCTTAAATCATATCAGTTCAAGCAGGGTGGTCAATGAATGGGGCTTTCAATTCGAATCCCACAAGTACTATTACGACAAGAAAAATAATCTGATCAAAGAAGAGGAATTTGATTCCGATGAACTGATCTGTATCAGACTCTATTCTTATAACACCTTTAATCAGCTGATCAAAACCGTTACCTTACTGGAAAATGAAGCAGATATTGAAACGTATGCATATGACAAGCAACATCAATTAATCAAAACTGAATGGATGAATAGCGAAGATGGTAAGATTGAATCTACCACCTATCAATATGCGAACAAACAGAAAACACAGGAACACAACTGTGACTTTGAAGACGGCGTGGTCATTGCTTCCAACTACAGCTTTTTCAAAAACGGAGACCAAATAAAGTACACAGAAACAGATGAAGATGGCGAGATTATCGAAATTGAGCACAAACAATACGAATATGATGACCAGGGGAATTGGATTAAAATGACCATCGACGATAATGGGAATTACTTCATTGTCGAGCGAACTATTTCTTATTTTGAGCACAAAGAACCAGTCAATCATTACATGACCTACCTCATCCTTTCGCTCCTGTTTCTCGGAGGTCTTGTCTTAATTGGGGTCTGGTATAAAAAAAAAGGGTGAAATGAAAAAGAATGAATAAACGAGAAAAGAATTTTTTCAAGGGAATATTGATTGTTCTTTTTCTGATTTTCGTCTTCAGACAATGTTACAATTGGTGGGAAAAAGCCGGGGAAGAAAAGCCTCGTGGACCTTATTCCTCATCCTCCTCCATTCAGGAGGCAAAAAAACAACATGTTTACCTAGGATCCTATATTCCTGATACAAAAACATACTATTCAGCCGATGCATCAGATTCTTTTCAATTGGCAGAAATCTGGATCGAAAAAAATAAAAATAGTGTCAAGGAGTATCCATCAGAATCCGATTACAAATACATTTTGAGCATGTCTTTCGTTCGCCTAACAAAGAACGATTTGCATAAATTTAGAGTCCTTCCCTATCATCCAATGGAATTTGCCGAGTTCGCAGATGAAAATGCTCGCGTGCGTTTCTTAACCAATGAACTCAAGGATAACCTTAAAATCGAAGTCCTAGAAAGAAATCCAAAGGACCAAAAAGTATGGACTACCGAAAAAAGCATCGATACAATCACCTTGGTTAGAAAGTGAAAACGATTCGTATGTGAGAATTAATCGTAAAATTATAAGCACTGACATGAAGTTTACACTGATATTACTCATTTCACTGAACCTAGGTTTGGTTTTCGGACAATCATTTGAATTGAATACAAAAGAGCTAACCCTAGACATGGAGGGACTCATTTCAAGCGGATCAATAATTCATTTGACACATGCCGTAACCTACAAAGATTATTTTTATTGCTTTTTCAATGACCAACATGTAGACCCAAAAATAGGTCATCTCATAAAATACTGTTTTGTCTTTTCAAACGAGGGCAAGGAAATCAAACGATTGATTGTTCCAAAAGCTATTCAAAACACCAACTATTTTGATTTGTTCGTGAAAAATGACAGTCTGCTCGTGAAAACAACGAACGAAAATCAGGCATTTTACTTTGATATTAAAAAATCGAAATGGATAAAAACGTCAGGCGTGGAAGATATCCTATTTGAAGATGAAGACTATTGTATTTATTCGAAAGACTTCGGAGAATGGGGTGGTAAAACGTGGTTCAGAGATAAGAAAACAAATATAGAATATGCCATAGAGGCTAAAACTCCCTTGGTGACTAAATTGGATTCAACATATTATTTAACGCGTAACCGAACGATTCTAAAAATTATAAATCCTAAAAACCTCACTAAATGTGAGGATCGTTTCAAGTATGCAAACATTGAAAAAGAGCAGCAATTTACGGAATGGTATAGTCA
>CAIRMS010000144.1 GCA_903879765.1 uncultured Flavobacteriales bacterium | reverse complement strand
AACCTGCGAAGGAGTACACCAGCAGATTTACAGTCTGCCCTCGTTGGCCGCTTGAGTATCCCCCCAACAATGTGAGCCGATGGAGGGATTCGAACCCCCGACCAGCTGAGTACAAATCAGCTGCTCTGGCCAACTGAGCTACATCGGCAATTTAATTGTTGGTTTTCCTAAATAAAGAACTTTTTCTTTTCCCAAAGTCCAATTTGGGATTGCAAATGTATGAAACTTTTTCTTATCTCAAAGAATTTTTTGAAAAAATATTTGAAAATTTTATCTCATTCTTATTCGCGATTCCTTACTACGTGTATTTCATTACTTTTGTTACTATGTTAAAACAAAAAGTGATTGTATCAGTATCAAGCGATTTGGTCACGGATAACCGTGTTCATCGTACGTGCTCTGTGCTACATGAACTCGGTATGGATGTCTTGTTAATTGGTCGTAAAAAAAAATGTAGTCCACATCTTCCAAAACGGAATTACCGTACAAAACGCTTAAATCTACTTTTCGAAAAGGGTCCGTTTTTTTATGCTGAACTCAATTTACGGTTATTTTTTATCCTCTTGTTCCAAAGAAAAAAACTTCTCTATTCAAATGACCTAGACACTCTTTTGCCAAATTTCCTTGTTAGTAAAATCTCAGGTGCAAAAATTATTTATGATAGTCATGAATTGTTTACAGAAGCTCCTGAGTTAATTCATCGTAATCGCGTTCGAAAAATCTGGCTTTGGATTGAGAAAATGATTTTCCCTAAACTTTCATCTATTATAACAGTGAATGAATCCATCGCGCAGCGCTATAATGAACTATACCATAAAGATCTTCTCGTCATTCGAAACATACCATCGAAGTACGAACCAAAAAATATCCGCTCAAAGGCAGAATTACAAATCCCTGAAAATTCTTTTTTGATGATTATCCAGGGTTCAGGACTTAACGTTGAACGGGGAATCGAAGAAGCCGTATTAGCCATGCAGTATCTGGAGGATTCAACGCTTATGCTTGTTGGCGATGGTGATGTGATGCCTGTTATTAAAGAGTTGATTCAAAAACATCAACTTGAGGATAAGGTGAAACTATATGGACGACGTCCTTATTTAGAACTGATGCAATTTACGGCACATGCAGATCTTGGTCTGACACTAGACAAACCTCTCAGTAAAAATTACGAATTCTCACTGCCGAATAAAGTATTCGATTACATGCACGCCGGCACTCCTATTTTAGCAAGTAAACTCGTGGAGATTGAAAAGGTTATTTTGCGTTATCAAATCGGTAGCATTGTTTCGGGAGTTTCGGGTGAATCAATTGCTCAAGCGGTCAAGGAAATAAAAAGTAATCCAGAAAATCTTGCTAATCAAAAAGCCGCTTGCCTTGCTGCTGCAGAAATTGAGAATTGGGAGAATGAACAATTGAAACTAAAAAAGCTTGTTCTTTCGGTAATCTCCTAGGTAATCTAAGGTATGAGCTAGTCTGTAAAGATCAAACATCCACAAGGTAAAACGACCCTTTACTAAACATTTTGTAAGCATCGGTAAGCATAACCTTTGAAATAACTTGAAGGATGAATGAAAAATTAAATTTCTTTCAATTTTAAGTGCTAAACTTAAGAGCTGATGTTCTTTATTAAATTGAGAATCTTGAAGCCTAAATGAAATCAACAAAAGGTTCTGCAATGCTTCTTTGGTTTTTGCTAGAAAGTGTTCATTTTCATCTAGGTTACTGTTGAGAACTGGATTGTCAATGTGCGCGAATTTTACACCGGCCTTTCGTAATTGATATCCGAACAGCGTATCCTCATGTCCATAAGTGGTCAAAGTCTCGTCAAAGGGATGCATCGCAAATATTGATTTTAGCATCACGAAATTATTTGACTTAAACCCTAGCTCTGGATGACTATTTCTTACCGTAAAAGTTTTGCTTTCTCTACTTCGACTGTATTTCCAGCGGAGTAAATTCTTTCGCTGTGGCTTTTCATCTGAATAAACACTTGCGCCAATGAGTACCTGTGCGTTATTTGAACGAAGGTATTCCACATAGCGTTGAATAAAATCCGGACGGATAATTTTCGAATCACCGTCAATAAACAACATGTATTTTCCCTTGACAAAAGGAAGAAATGCATTTCGTATTTTGGATCTTCCAACATTTGCGTCCAATTCCTGATAATCGGAAATTGGACCAACACTTCTATTTAATTCTTTAAAAAAAACATCGGAAGCGTCGTCCAAAAAAAGGAGCTCAACTTCCGATGAATAGGATTGAATTTGTCGATGTAATTCGTTAGCAATTGGACGGATATCCGAATTGTAAATCGGAATGCATATCGACAATAACATCTTTTTAATAAATTATGCCATTGTGTTTGGCGTACCGAAATTCATTGGTGGGAATCCAACTTGAGGATCATCAATCACGCCGAAATTCTGTTCGTATTTTTGAATGTTATCTGTCAATGCTTGTAAAAAACGTTTCGCATTTTGAGGTGTCATCAATACACGAGAACGAACTTTACCTTTAGGCATTCCAGGCATAATTTGAACGAAATCACAAACCACCTCAGCAGGTGAATGTGTAATAATCGCTAAGTTAGAGTATGTACCTAAAGCAATTTCTTCAGACAACTCAATGTTCATGTGGTTTTCTTCGTTTTCCATAATTTCTTTTTTATAGTGTTTGTTCTTTTTCTTCAAAGATGATTCCAAATGTTTCTAATTCCCTTAAAATAGGCTCGTAAACATTCTTATTAACTGGCAATGTTACTCCTTTCTCTTGGATTTCACCGGCTAAAATTAATTTAGCTGCAATTGCTACGGGAAGTCCGACGGTATCAGACATGGCAGTATATGTTTCATCAGTGCCTAAAACCACTAGGGATGATGTAATCTTCTTAAATTCATTCTTAAATTGGAATTCGAATTCATGGTACATGACTAACATGTCTTTGTCTCCAGGCTCCAATTTCCATTTTGGCTCAAGTAATTGTTGTAATAGTTTTGCTGGACTCGCATTTTCAATTCCGTATGTAAAAGAACCATCAAAGATTCCCATGCTTTCAAATTGATCAAATAAATAGGCATTTTCCTCTCCAAGCATCTTTTTAAATTTATCTTCAACTGAGGTATGCAATTCATAAGGTAAAAAAGCATTCAAGAAAGATCTTGGCGTTAATGTTTCAGAATTCGTCATCGCATAAGAATCATCCGTCATTCCAAGCTGAATAAACACATCCCAGCCTTGACAATAATTTGGTCGACGCAAGGTGCCGCGATAAATTGTTGGAATTCCATCTATCCCATAAGTAGAAGAATAAATCAATGAATTTCGATTCGCATATCCATCGAACTCGCCATAATGAGGGATTTCAAAACGATCTAACTTTTTGAATAGTTGTGAATATGGTATGTACTTATATTCATTGTTGTCCATGTATAAAGCTGCCGGACCTTGTCCTGCAACAATGACATTTCTTGGGTTCCATGTGAATTTATAATGCCAAGGATTATTATCTGACTCTGGCGCTAGTAATCCTCCGCAAAAAGACTTAAAACTAGTTAGGTTTCCGCCAATCGCTTTGATGTGATCAATGACTTT
>CAIRMS010000143.1 GCA_903879765.1 uncultured Flavobacteriales bacterium | reverse complement strand
TTCTCAAATCGAATTCGTCCCATACATCTATACGGAATTGTTAGATACATCGATCTGTTTGAACGCCAACTTTGAATTAAATCCTTTAAGAGTCAATTCTCAACCATTGCAAGCGGGATATAATCCACTTCAAACGTTTGTTTGGGGAGATGGAAACACGGAAGTGCCACGCATTGTAAATCAACCAGGAGATTATACTTTTTTCTTATCAAATGAATGTTACACAGTTTCTGATGTAGCTACAATTAAGGTAAAACCTTGTGACATTACGGCGCCAAATATCATATCACTTACTTCTCAATCCGGTAATGAATCATTTTATGTGAATTACGATGGAATTGCAGAATTTCAGTGTTACATCTTAAACCGTTGGGGGAATGTAATCTATGAATATTCTGATCCAGCTGCAAATTGGAACGGAAAAACAAGTTCAGGAGACCTCGTAGAGGAAGGCACTTATTTCTACCGAATAGATGCTGTTTTTGAGGGCGGAGAAAAAATACAAAAACACGGATTTGTCGTTGTGAAATACTAGGATTGACTACTTTTGTTCAAAATTGAACAACTATGTCAGATTTGACTTTTGCACAAGAAATCCAAGAAGGAATTCCAACACATATCCCTGTAGAACAACCTTGGGATTTACATGTTAACCATGCGCCAAAACGCAAGGACATTCTTTCTGCTGAAGAAAAGAAACTAGCGATTGCAAATGCGCTAAGGTATTTCCCAAAGAAACAACATGCTGAATTAGCAAAAGATTTTGTTGCAGAGTTGAATACTTACGGCCGCATTTACATGCACCGTTATCGTCCATCGCACCCAATTTTTGCGCGTCCAATTGCTGAATATCCAGGAAAATCACTTCAGGCACGTGCAATCATGTTAATGATTCAAAATAATTTGGATCACGCTGTTGCACAACACCCACACGAACTGATTACATACGGTGGAAATGGAGCGGTTTTCCAAAACTGGATACAGTATCGCTTAACAATGAAATACTTGTCCGAAATGACTGATGAACAAACGTTAGTCATGTATTCAGGACACCCCATGGGATTATTCCCATCGCATAAAAATGCCCCTCGTGTTGTCGTAACCAACGGGATGATGATTCCAAATTACTCCAAACCGGATGATTGGGAGAAATTCAATGCGCTTGGTGTAACGCAATACGGACAAATGACTGCTGGATCGTACATGTATATTGGTCCACAAGGAATCGTACATGGAACCACAATCACTGTATTAAATGCCGTGCGTCGATTAGCGAAAAACCGCGATGATATCAGAGGGAAATTATTCTTAACTGCTGGACTCGGTGGTATGTCAGGTGCTCAACCGAAGGCAGGAAACATTGCCGGAGTCATTTCCGTAACCGCAGAAGTGAATCCTAAAGCAGCCAAAACACGTCATGAACAAGGATGGGTAGATGAAATAATCTCCGACTTGGATGAATTGTCTGCTCGCGTAAAAAAGGCTCAAGAAGCAAAAGAAGTTGTTTCGATTGCATATCTCGGAAACGTTGTTGATGTCTGGGAGAAATTTGATGAAACAGGAGTTCACGTGGACTTAGGGTCAGATCAAACTTCCCTTCATAATCCATGGGCAGGGGGATATTACCCAGCAGGACTTACATTTGAAGAGTCCAATGAAATGATGGCCAATGACCCAGGAAAATTCAAGGTATATGTTCAAGAAAGTTTGAGACGCCATGCTGCTTCCGTAAATAAACATACAAATAGAGGTACCTATTTCTTTGATTATGGGAATGCGTTTTTATTAGAATCTTCAAGAGCTGGCGGAGATGTGATGGCTGAGAATCACATAGACTTTAAATATCCGTCATACATTCAAGATATTTTAGGGCCAATGTGTTTTGATTATGGATTTGGTCCATTTAGATGGGTGTGTGCTTCTGGAAATCCAGAGGATTTAGCAAAAACAGATGCCATCGCATGCCAAGTTTTAGAAGAAATGATGCTTCATAGTCCCGTAGAAATCCAACAGCAAATGGCGGATAATATTCAGTGGATTAAAGGAGCACAGGAGAATAAAATGGTCGTTGGCTCTCAAGCTAGAATTCTGTATGCAGATGGAGAAGGAAGAATGCGCATTGCGGAAGCCTTCAATCAAGCGATTTCGCGAGGTGAAATTGGTCCAGTTATTTTAGGACGTGATCATCACGACGTTTCAGGAACGGATTCTCCTTACCGCGAAACGTCAAATATTTATGATGGATCACGTTTCACTGCAGATATGGCCATTCAAAATGTAATTGGCGATAGTTTTCGCGGAGCAACTTGGGTTTCCATACACAATGGAGGTGGCGTAGGCTGGGGAGAAGTCATCAATGGAGGATTCGGAATGCTATTGGATGGAAGTACGGATGCCGATCGAAATTTAAAAATGATGTTGCATTGGGACGTAAACAATGGCATCGCACGAAGAAATTGGGCCCGCAATGAAAATGCCATTTTCGCCATTAAACGAGCAATGGAAATTGAACCAAATTTAAAAGTAACCCTGCCAAACTTGGTGGACGATCAATTATTAGAGGATATTTTTTAAGGTTTAAATGCTTCTTCGAGAAAGCGACCTTTGCTTGTTGGCATGTCGAAGTGAAGCAGTGTGGAAATGGTTTTCGAAATATCGATTAACTCGCCTTCTTTTTTAATCGAAAGTCCTTTGGGAGTATCTGGACCTAAAACTAATAGTGAGATGTGTCTACAACCTTTGCATCGATCTCCATGGTTCACGAAACCTGATTTTACTCCGTCAAGATGCCTTCCATGGTCATTTGTAATGAATAAGGTCGTTTGGTTTTTCATCAGTGGATTTGCTTGAATCATTGACCAAAGACTTGACGCATACGCGTCACATGCTGTAATGGACTCCTGGTATTTTTCCCAATTATTTGCATGACCATATACGTCTACAGCTAATAAATTGATTAAAAGTACATGTGGCGCATTTGGACTAGTAACTAACTCCGTTACTTTTTGAAATGTGTTCTCGTCTTTTCCATATCCTATTCCCGATCCATTTGTTCCACAATAGGTAGCGGCCAAAAATTGGTCATGCCATTTTTTATCTTCTGTATTTGCTAGGACATCCAATTTACCTTTGCTGGCAACAATATATGCATCATTTTTTTTCGCCCCAGTTGCTTTAAGGTAATACTGGAATAATGAAGGATTTTTTGGTAAGCTTGTCCCTGAATTCGAAATACGCTGATATACTCCGGTGGCAATTGCTGCATGACCAGGAACAGTGTAGGTTACACCATTATTACTAAAATCCTCATAGAATGCGCCTTCATAACGAAGTGAATCACATAAAATCGGACTCAAACGACAGGAAGTATCGCCATAGGTTTCACTGTAACGTGGACCATCAATTACCAAAATAACTACATATTTTGTTTGATAGGAATTAGTACCTTGTTGAGCGTAATGACTGGATAAAAAGAGTAAAAAAACAAATGTAATAAGGTGATTTTTCATATGTCAAAAATACACATTATCCCACCGCTAGTTTAGTCTTTCAAGATTTTTATCGTTTGAACATGTTTACCATCACGAGTCACACGAAGTAAATAAACACCTTTTTCAAGCGATGAAACATCTAAAGAATGAGTTCCGGTTAATACTAATTTTCCTTGAAGGTCCAATAGTTGGATTTTATCTGATGTTTTAACACCTTCTATATTTACTAAAGATCCCGAAGGATTTGGATATACAAATAGTCTATCTTCCGTCAAAGGAGATAAGCCACTTAAATTAGTGTCATAGATGACGCGAATGGGAATGGATTTGTGAACAGTTTGGGCAGGAACACCATTATCCGTTACATCCATTTCGATGCTGTACATTCCTGGTGGTACACTCGTTGCATCAAAAGTGATATCATATTGTGTGAATTCACCATTTGGAATGGTAACATAACTCAAGGCGCTTGGCATTGAACATTGAATCGCTGTATTTAATAATTGTCCAATTTCCGGAGTGCTAACACCAATAGAGAAATCAATAGCATTTAAACTTTTGTGCAGCGTATCACCGGTATAAACATCAATCGTATCACAAATAAGGCTACTCATGACAAGCGGCGGAATGTTTGTTGCAGAACTGGACAAATTAAAGTAGATTTCTTGATCATCTAGAAAATCAACACCGTCAAATGTGTTGTATGGACCATCAAAAGCGGTTCCAAGCGTATCAAACTGTCCTACTTGAAAATAATCAAGACCGTTTCCGATGTTCACACCTACTGTTGCAGGTGTTCCACCAATTCCACCGACTCCTAACGACGCTGATCCGGTTGTCCATTGCATGTCTCCATAACAAAAGGATACGTTGTTTCCAGCAGGAACCAAGGTGTCTTGTCCATCTGAAATAATTACTTGGAACGTATTCAATTTATCTTCCATCATATTCCAATAACCAACGTGATCCCACACAACCACAAGAGAATGTGGATTTAACTTGTACCACACACTTCCTCCGTTGGCAGAACGAGTATCTACATCAGCCCAGAAAGGAGCAATCATGTTATAATTAGGATCCGGGAAAGGATTCGCGGTAAAGGTACTATACGGAAGATCGAATGAAATATTTCCATTGTTATTAATGTACAAACTATCATAAGAAGTCCCGTAGAAGCTGAAGTTAAAAGGAAGTACGATGACATTGGAAAATTCATCATCGTTTGGCAACATGGCCAAGATAAATGTAGTATCCAACGGAATAATACAATCGCATACGCCTGATTTTGTTTCTTTTCCAGTGTAATGAATACCGGTATTTGAAGGATTAACCGCGTTTATCAAGGTTTGATTGGTAATCAAGCCCTGTGATTTCAAAATTTGATACTCTTTTGAATCCAGTTTAATGGATTGACTTGAAACCGTAAACGTAAAAAGCCCGATAATCCCTAGTAGTAATGCTCTCATAAAGTTTGAATTTGAGTGAATTAATGTGAAAATTACAATTTTATTTTTTACAAACGAAAACTTTCAGCTTCTCGCGGTGTTTTCTAAGAGAAATAATCAAATAAACGTTTGTTCAAATACCATAAAAGTGGTAATTTTGTGGACGATTTAGAGTTTATTTATAATTAATCTAAATAAAAACTGATTATGATTACAGTTACAGACAATGCAAAGAAGCAAGCCATTAGATTAATGGAAGATGAGGGTAAAGAAGGTCTATTTATTCGTGTCGGTGTGCAAGGTGGTGGTTGTTCAGGTTTAATGTATCAATTGACATTTGACAATCAGGATTTAGAAGGAGATAAATCCTTTGAAGATAACGGAATCAAAGTTGTCGTTGATAAGAAAAGTTACCTGTATTTAATTGGAACTACCTTAGATTTTTCCGGTGGATTAAATGGAAAAGGATTTGTGTTTCAAAACCCGAATGCAGATCGAACATGTGGTTGTGGAGAGTCTTTCTCTGTTTAAGAAAAAGCTATGGCAGGATATACTGAAAATGAGTTAGCTCAAGATCTAGAAAATCAAGAATATAAATTCGGATTCGTAACGGATATTGAGTCGGATACCGTTCCAATTGGGTTAAATGAGGACATCATTCGCTTAATTTCTGAAAAGAAGGAAGAACCAGAATGGTTACTTGAATACCGACTAAAAGCCTTTGCAATCTGGAAAGAAATGACGGAGCCTGAGTGGGCGCATGTGCATTACAACAAACCGGATTTTCAAGCAATCGCTTATTATTCTGCTCCAAAACAAACAAAAAAATACGAGTCTTGGGATGATGTTGATCCAGAAATGAAAGAAACCATGAAAAAATTGGGGATTTCAATGGAGGAGCAACAACGTTTAACCGGTGTTGCAGTGGATTTTGTCATGGATTCTGTTTCTGTGGCTACATCGTTTAAAGAAAAACTCGGAGAACTAGGTGTGATTTTCTGTTCTTTTTCAGATGCAGTTCAAAATCACCCAGATCTTGTAAAAAAATACATGGGCTCTGTAGTTCCTATGACGGATAATTTTTATGCAGCATTAAATGCGGCCGTTTTCACGGATGGATCGTTCTGTTACATCCCGAAAGGAGTTCGATGTCCAATGGAATTGTCGACGTACTTCCGAATCAATGCAGGTGGAACTGGTCAATTCGAGCGAACGTTAGTCGTAGCGGATGAAGGTTCATACGTTTCTTACCTTGAAGGGTGTACAGCTCCTCAACGTGACGAAAATCAATTGCATGCCGCTGTGGTAGAATTAATTGCCATGGATCATGCTGAAATCAAGTATTCTACCGTTCAAAACTGGTATCCAGGTGATAAAGAGGGTAAAGGTGGAGTATTTAATTTTGTTACAAAACGAGGGATGTGTCATACTCACGCAAAAATATCGTGGACACAAGTTGAAACGGGATCTGCGGTCACTTGGAAATATCCTTCGTGTGTATTGAAAGGTGATTATTCAATTGGAGAATTTTATTCTGTAGCGGTAACCAATAATTACCAACAGGCAGACACAGGAACCAAAATGATACATCTCGGTAAAAACACGAAGAGCACGATTATTTCTAAGGGAATCTCCGCAGGAAAATCACAGAATTCATACCGTGGACTCGTACAAATCAATAAAAGTGCTCAAAATGCACGTAATTTCTCCCAATGTGATTCCTTGTTGATGACTGACGAATGTGGTGCACATACGTTCCCGTACATCGAATGTAAGAATCCAACGGCGAAAATTGAACACGAAGCAACAACATCAAAAATCGGTGAGTACCAATTGTTTTATTGCATGCAACGTGGAATCAGTGAGGAAAAAGCGATTAGCCTAATTGTAAATGGTTATTGTAAAGAAGTATTAAATCAATTACCTATGGAGTTCGCTGTGGAAGCACAAAAATTGCTTGCCATTAGTCTAGAAGGTAGTGTTGGATAAGAAAGAAAATTAAAGGAATTAGTTCTGATTAAGAAAAGATAAGAGATGATTAAAATTGAAAATTTACACGCAAGTATTGACGGAAAAGAAATCCTTAAAGGATTAAACTTGGAAGTTAAGGCGGGAGAAGTTCATGCGATAATGGGTCCGAATGGCGCTGGGAAAAGTACGCTTGCAAGTGTTTTGGCTGGACGTGAAGACTATGAAGTAACTGCTGGTTCAGTCGATTTCGACGGAACAGATTTATTGGAATTATCGACAGAGGATCGCGCGAGGGAAGGATTATTCTTAGCTTTTCAATACCCAGTTGAAATTCCAGGCGTGTCAAACGTTAATTTTCTACGAACGGCTTTGAACGAAATTCGTGCGTACAGAGGTGAAGATCAAATTTCGGCAAAGGATTTCATGGCAAGGGTTCGTGAAAAATCTGCTATCGTTGAATTGGATAGTAAATTGGCTTCTCGTGCTGTAAATGAAGGGTTCTCTGGTGGAGAGAAAAAAAGAAATGAGATTTTCCAAATGGCGATGTTGGAACCGAAATTAGCGGTTCTTGATGAAACAGATTCTGGTTTGGACATCGATGCTTTACGCATTGTGGCAAACGGTGTAAATACATTGAAATCAGATAAAAACGCGACGATAGTTATAACGCATTATCAACGATTGTTAGACTATATCGTTCCTGATTTCGTACATGTTTTGTACAATGGACGCATCGTTATGACTGGAACGAAAGAGCTCGCATTAGAATTAGAGGAAAAAGGATACGATTGGATCAAAGATTCAATTGACGCGTAAGAAAAAGCAATGGAAAACTCGAATAAATTAAGTCAATTTACAAGTCGATTTACGTCCACAGAAATCGAAGGATTACTGCCTATGGCAGCGATGGCGCGTACTTTTTTATTGGAAAATGATTTTCCAACAACCAGAGTTGAACGTTTTAAATACACACGTTTAGCAAAATTGGCAAACGCTCAATTTGAATCAAGCGACGAAAAATCTGTTTCGGATTACCGTAAACATCAGATTTGTTCAGATGCTATCGCAATTTTTATTGTTAATGGAAAGGTACACCTTCCGGAAACGTCCTTGCCAACAGGCCTCGCAATTGATTATATAAATTCAGCTCAGTCATTGCCTTCATCAAGTGTAAAGGATGTTTTTGCTGGAATGAATATTTTGTATGCGCACTCTGGCGTTTGTGTGCATGTAGCAAAAAACACGGTTATTGATTCCGTGATTGAAATTGTACACGTGTGTACTGGATCTTATGCTGGTTTTACGCGTCATCATGTTTCCATTGGTGAGCATGCTCAAGCGAAAGTAGTTCTGACGTATGCTTCAGAAGAGACCAATGAATGCTTCTCTCATGTACATACGTCTATTGAAGTAGGTAAGCAAGCCCATTTCAACGTGGAAAAAATACAAATGGAATCGAGTGAAATGTATTCTTTTTCGGATGAAGAGATTTGGCAAGAAGCAGATTCTGTATTCCAAATTAACACACTGACATTAAACGGAAACTTGGTTCGCAACGATTTGCACATTCAAGTTCTAGGAGAACATGCTGAAACACATTTGAATGGTATGTACATGCTTAATGCACAGCAGCACGTTGCAAATTATACAACGGTTGATCATCAAGTTCCCAATTGTGAAAGCCATGAGCTTTACAAGGGCATTATGGATGATAAATCAGTAGCAGTTTTCAATGGGAAAGTATTTGTTCGAAAAGACGCTCAAGTAACGAATGCGTATCAATCCAATGCGAATGTCCTAATAAGCGATGATGCCAGTATAAATTCGAAACCAGAATTGGAGATTTATGCCGATGATGTGAAGTGTTCTCATGGTTCAACAACAGGTCAATTAGACGATGAAGCTATTTTCTATTTACGTGCAAGAGGTTTATCGGAAAAAAGTGCCAAACAATTAATGTTGACAGCTTTTATGTCGGATGTGTTGGATAAAATAACCATTCCTGAAGTGAAAGCGAAAGTCTTCAAAACAATCAACCAACGATTTAATTGGGAATTAGAACTGTAAGTTCAAACGAAAATAAAGTACAAAGAAAAAGCCCAGACAGCATCGTCTGGGCTTTTCTATTTCTAATGGTTAAGCTTATCCGTTCAAGGCTTCCGCTCCACCAACGATCTCAAGGATTTCGTTAGTAATTGCAGCTTGACGTGCTTTGTTATAGCTTAATTTAAGGCTTTTTTGAAGTTCATTCGCATTATCCGTTGCTTTGTGCATTGCGGTCATACGAGCACCGTGCTCTGCTGCAAATGAATCACGAATAGCTTTGTACAATTGAAGTTTTAAGGATTTAGGGATTAAATCCTCTACAATTTCAATTTTTGATGGCTCGAATAAATAGTCACCGGTATTTTCACCTTCTGTTGCCGTTGGAACGATTGGTAAGAACTGTTCCGTTTCCACAAATTGCGTTGCAGCGTTGATGAAACGGTTATACACCAATACGATTTTATCAAACGATTTGTTATGGAATTGCTGAATAATTTCTTCCGCTAATTGAGCAACAACCTCGAAACGTAAGTCAGCATATACATCTTCCATGTTTTCGATGCGTTCATTCGCATAGTTGTATTCAGTGCGCTTGTAAACGTCTCTGATTTTCTTTCCAACGCTTAAAACGTGAACATTTGCGTCTTTATAGTCTTCGTTGATAAG
>CAIRMS010000142.1 GCA_903879765.1 uncultured Flavobacteriales bacterium | reverse complement strand
GTTAAAACGGAATCAAATCGTGCATTGAAATCCCTTTCAGATTCATTGAAAGGTAAACAAGGTCGTTTCCGTCAAAACTTACTTGGAAAACGTGTGGATTATTCAGCACGTTCAGTAATTGTTGTTGGTCCAGATTTGAAATTACACGAATGTGGTCTACCTAAAGACATGGCTGCGGAACTTTACAAACCGTTTATCATTCGTAAGATGATTGAACGTGGAATCGTGAAAACAGTTAAATCTGCAAAGAAAATTGTTGATCGTAAAGAGCCAGTTGTTTGGGATATCTTAGAAAATGTATTGAAAGGTCACCCAGTTCTTTTGAACCGTGCCCCTACACTTCACCGTTTAGGTATCCAGGCATTCCAACCGAAACTTATCGAAGGAAAAGCGATTCGTCTTCACCCGTTGGTAACAACAGCCTTTAATGCCGATTTCGATGGTGACCAGATGGCGGTTCACTTACCATTAGGTAACGCTGCAATTTTGGAAGCTCAAATGTTGATGTTAGCATCACACAATATCTTGAATCCCGCGAATGGAGCTCCAATTGCCGTTCCTTCTCAGGATATGGTCTTGGGTCTATATTACATCACAAAAGGTAAACTTTCTGTAGAAGGTGATATCGTAAAAGGACAAGATGGAATTTTCTATTCACCGAAAGAGGTAATTATTGCTTACAATGAGAAGAAACTTGATTTGCATGCGCGTATCAAAGTGAAATCTTATGACTTAGGTAAAAGCGGTGAACCAGAATTAATGCTAATTGAAACTACTTGTGGACGTGTGATGTTCAACGAGAAAGTTCCAAGAGAAGTTGGATACATCAATGATGTCTTAACGAAAAAAGCATTGCGTGATATTATCGGTGAGGTATTGAAAATATGTGGCACTTCGCGTACTGCGCAGTTCCTTGATGATATCAAAGGACTTGGATACGAAATGGCCTTCAGAGGTGGTTTGTCGTTCAACCTTGATGACATCATTATCCCGAAAGAAAAAGAAGTTTTAGTTGGTAAAGCTGAAAATGAAGTGAAAGAAGTCATGATGAATTACAACATGGGTCTTATCACTAACAATGAGCGTTACAACCAAATCATTGATATTTGGACACATACTAATTCACGTTTGACTGCTACATTAATGGATCAATTGAAAACGGATCGTCAAGGATTCAACTCAATTTATATGATGTACGATTCAGGAGCTCGTGGTTCAAAAGAACAGATTCGTCAGCTCTCTGGTATGCGTGGATTGATGGCGAAACCACAGAAATCTGGTGCGTCAGTTCAAGAAATTATTGAAAACCCAATTTTATCGAACTTTAAGGAAGGATTATCCATCCTTGAGTACTTCATCTCAACTCACGGTGCTCGTAAAGGTTTGGCCGATACAGCCCTTAAAACAGCCGATGCAGGTTACCTGACTCGTCGTTTAGTGGATGTTGCTCAAGATGTGGTTATTAATTCTAATGACTGTGGAACACTTCGTGGAATTGTTGCAACAGCATTAAAGAAAAATGATGAAGTTGTTGAACCTTTATACGATCGTATTTTGGGTCGTACATCTGTTCATGATGTATACTTACCGGAAAAGGATGAATTAATCATTGCTGCTGGAGATTTAATCTCTGAAGATATCGCAAATACGATTTCAAAAGCAGGAATCGAAGAAGTGGAAATCCGTTCTGTATTGACATGTGAAATGCGTCGCGGAGTTTGTTCGAAATGTTATGGACGAAACTTGGCTAATCACCGCCTTGCACAAAGAGGTGATGCTGTAGGCGTTGTAGCTGCTCAATCAATTGGTGAGCCAGGAACACAGTTGACACTTCGTACATTCCACGTTGGGGGTACGGCGTCAAACATCGCAGATATTTCTGACTTGAAAGCGAAAGCAAATGGTAAATTAGAAATCGACGAATTAAGAACAATCGAACGTAAAAACGCCGATGGTAACGTTCAAATCATTGTTGTTGGACGTTCAGCTGAATTGAAAATTACTGACGAGAAAACAGGAATTACTGTCATGACAGCAAATGTTCCTTACGGATCTGAATTAATGGTTTCTGGTGAAACGAAAATTAAGAAAGGTGACGTGATCTGTAAATGGGATCCATACAATGCGGTGATCATTTCAGAGGTTGCAGGTAAAGTTGTTTTTGATGGCATCATTGAAAATATTACTTACCGTGAGGAAGTCGATGAGCAAACAGGATTTACTGAGAAAGTAATCATCGAATCTCGTGATAAAAAGAAAAGTCCAGCGATTCACATCATGGACCCCAAAACGAAGGAAATTTTAAGAGAATACTCAATTCCAGTTAACGCGCATATCTCTGTAACAGAGGGCGACAAAATTGAAGCAGGTGTGATCATGGTTAAAATTCCTCGTTTAGCTGGTAAAACCGGAGATATCACCGGAGGTCTTCCACGGGTAACTGAGTTATTCGAGGCAAGAAATCCTTCAAATCCAGCAGTTGTTTCTGAAATCGATGGAACAGCAGCATTCGGAAATGTGAAACGTGGTAACCGTGAAATTATCATTACATCGAAACTGGGTGAAGTAAGAAAATACTTAGTTCCACTTTCTAAACACATCCTTGTACAACAAAACGATTTCGTTCGTGCTGGTCAACCATTATCTGATGGAGCAATCACACCAAACGATATCTTGAACATCGAAGGTCCTACGAAAGTACAAGAGTACATCGTAAATGAGATCCAAGAGGTTTACCGTTTGCAAGGGGTGAAAATTAATGATAAACACTTTGAGGTAATTGTACGTCAAATGATGTTGAAAGCACAAATCATCGAATCCGGTGACACACGCTTCTTGGAGGGACAATCCGTCCATAAAGCTGATATCATGGAAGCGAATGATGCACTTTACGGAATGATGTTCGTGAAAGAAGCAGGTGATTCAGCAGAATTGAAAAAAGGACAATTGGTTTCCGTTCGTCGTTTAAGAGAT
>CAIRMS010000141.1 GCA_903879765.1 uncultured Flavobacteriales bacterium | reverse complement strand
TTGAATAAGGTTCAATTTTTCATTCCATTTTACTTGTGCGTTTTGAATGTAGGTATTAAAGTTCCAATGTGGACATTCCGTCTTAAGGTTTAATAGGGCCCCATCAATATCCACCGAAGATAAAGCAACCTTCATTTTCACATCTGTTTCATTTCCGAACTTAAAAACCGCTTTTACACCTTCTCCAGCCGCTTCTGGAAAATTGTGTTCCACATCAAATTTTCTCCAAAATCCATTATAGGCAGTTGGTTTTACATTTTTAAATCCATATTCTGTGATGGGTTTTGAAAAAGAAATCGCAAAATATACCGTTCGTGTTCTTGCCCATCCGTTCGTTTGGCGATATCCTGTTATGAGGGTGTCATTTTCAACGCGAACAAAACACCAAACATTCTTGTCAGAATAATTATAAATCCCATGAGTCAAATCCATGATGATATGATTGTCCTTTTCCTCTTGAAATTGGTAATGATGAATCCCAACACGTTCTGTACTTGTTAATTCCACTTGAACTTTGGGTTCATTCAAAAACACGCGGTAAAGTCCGGCTTGGGCTTGCTCTTTGTCATGTGAAAAACGGGATCGATATCCTTTGTCCGTTTGACTCGCTGTTCCTGGATTCCATTGAGTTGGACCTGAATTTGGCATGATTAAAATATCGCCTAAATCGGAATGACCTGTTCCACTAAAATGTGTGTGAGAAAATCCAACAATACTTGAGTCATCGTACTGATATCCCGCACAATAACGATACACATCCTTCTGATACTGTCCATTCACTAACATGGGAATCGTATCTGTATCTGGACTTAATTGAACGGATCCAAATGGAACTGTTGCACCTGGAAAGGTATGTCCTGCATTCTTTGTCCCAATAAACGGATTCACAAATGGAATCAAGTCTATGTTTTGTGCTCGAAGAATAGAAGGAAGAACGAAAAGAAGTAAAAAGAATTTTCTCATTCAATAAAAATACAAAAAACAAAAAAAGGACAGAATGAACTCCTGCCCTTTTATATGAATTTAGACGAATCTGTTTTTTAGATGTTCTCGATGATCATTGCAGATGCACCTCCACCACCGTTACAAATTCCAGCTCCACCAATTTTCGCATTGTTTTGTTTTAATACGTTGATCAAGGTAACTATCACACGTGAACCTGAGTTCCCAAGTGGATGTCCAAGTGCTACAGCACCACCATTTACATCAACTTTTGCTGGATCAAGTCCAAGAATTTTCGTGTTTGCAATCCCAACAACGGCAAATGCTTCGTTTAATTCCCAGAAATCAACATCCGCTGTGGTCATGTTCGCTTTTGCCAATGCTTTTGGAATCGCTAATGATGGAGCAGTTGTAAACCATTCTGGTGCTTGTGCTGCATCAGCGTAACTAACGATTTTTGCAATCGGCGTTAAACCAAATTTCGCTACTGCTTCTTCTGAAGCCAATACCAAAGCTGATGCACCGTCGTTTAATGTCGATGCGTTCGCAGCTGTAATCGTACCGTCCTTATCAAACGCAGGGCGTAATGTTGGGATTTTATCTAAAAAAACATTTTTATATTCTTCATCCTCTGAAACCATGATCGGATCTCCTTTGCGCTGAGGAACAGCAACGGAAACGATTTCGTCATTGAATCTTCCTGCACTCCAAGCATTTGCTGCTTTGGTGTAAGAATCAATCGCGAATTGATCTTGGTCTTCACGTGTAATGTTGTGTTCTTTCGCACACAATTCAGCGCAGTTACCCATTGGTACTTTACTGTAAACATCTAGAAGTCCATCTTTCGTGATTCCGTCTAACATCGTGATGTTTCCGAATTTCACGCCGTTACGTCCATCTAAATAATGAGGAACTTGTGACATGTTTTCCATTCCACCAGCAATAACAACATGGTTGTCTCCAGCCAGGATTGACTGAGCTCCCAACATAATTGCTTTCATTCCTGAAGCACAAACTTTATTTACCGTTGTACAAGGAACATTATTTCCTAATCCTGCTCCTAATGCAGCCTGACGAGCGGGTGCTTGACCAACTCCAGCTTGAAGAACATTCCCCATAAATACTTCATCAATGATGCTCGCATCTA
>CAIRMS010000140.1 GCA_903879765.1 uncultured Flavobacteriales bacterium | reverse complement strand
CTTGGGCCTCGCCAATTTCATTGATTAAAAATTTCAGATCGAGATTTACTCCAAACATTATTAAACTTATCGTAATGGTAATTTACTCCTTCTTTCGTTAAACTATTTGCTCTAACGGTAACATGCAATGACTTCCCTTTGTTATCTATATAATCAGGAAAGTAGATCATTTCATTGGATAAGTATTCATCCAAAATAAATTGATAACTTTCGGATTGTATGTAATAATTATACAGCGGCCCACCATTTCCTCCCTCTTCACGCTTAATGGCAATATCTTCTTTCCCATCAAAATTCAGGTCAGCCACAATTAAATCACCGAAGTCATTTTCTATCGATATTAGATGAGTGTTTGATGGGTAAGATTTATTGTTTTTACCATTTTTAAAGCTTTCCGATTTCAAAATAAATTCACTCATGAAGCTTATTTTTTGAATTTCTTCATTCCTTTTTTTATCAATGATTTTGATAATAATTTCAGCTTTTCCTAAGTTATTTTCGTCTTTAGATATAAGTGAAATGTCAAAGTTGAAATTCTTTGACGTTTTCGAATCAATACAGTTTTTACAAGTACAAAAGGTCAATAGACTGAGGGCTATCAAAGCATATATCTGTTGTTTCATGTCTAATAATCCTTTATATCTCCTGTTATTTATCGTATCACCATCCAATTGGATTTTGTAGTAAATCGTTTCGGATTTGAATGCGCCTCTGGATCTAAATATTCTCCAATTCGAGTTTTCGCATCGGACAAAAATACAAATTCCCAACCCCGTTTTTTGTCAGTACAAAATTCCCAACCATTCATCAAATCTTGTTCAAACTGAAGATCTGGATACACCTTAATCAAATCGCTTACTGACGCGTTTGGATTAAGTCCATTCTCTGTTTGCAATAGGCTGTGCGCAGCGATAATGATAAGAATAGAATCCGTATTGAGTTTTGGTATCAGTCCAAAAACGAATTCATCCCCAGAGTAATACGAATAGGCTGGACTTCCGCCATCAAACCCAAAATTCGTGGCTTGATCAACATTTCTCATCAAGTATTTACATTCCATTTCTGCTTCATGAATGGTCATTCCGATTTTAATCCCCCCCAATTGTCCTTTTTGAACACGAAACTTGTCAAAATCAAATTGACGTCTTTGTCCGGTTTCACCTATCAAGACATTTTGGCTATCGCACCCAGACCTTTTGACTGTCGGATTGCAACCAAGCAACAAAATTCCTATTAATAGTAGAGAAGACGACTTCATTATTCTATCGAACATTTTTATAATTCTGATATTTACTCTGTGATTTTGCTGATGGAAATCAATCTTTCAATTGCGAAACCGTAGAGTATACAATTAATGAATAAGCCGACAAAAAACAAACTTCCGTTCATCCAATCAAAAAACAATGTGTGCGAAGGGAATCGAACAACATTGAATACTTTGGAAAATAACAAAGCGATCATGCCCAGAAATCCATTTCCCTCAGTTCCCTCATCCACCGCAGCAGTTCCCACCAAAGCGATAAAAGTCAAACCAAGGCAGTTAATCGTAGCCATGATGAAAGTACGTATATTGAATTTCCCGAATCGCATTTAATCTATTTAGGGCATGTTTCTTCAGTCATCAACATGAAAGACAATGTTTTACAGCGATAAGAAGTTGGCGAATTGGGAGATAAAAACAATCGCCTTGCGCTGAATTGATCCGAAACACAAAGCTTCATTTAACCACTGAACTGTCAATTT
Source organism: uncultured Flavobacteriales bacterium (assembly GCA_903879765.1). Lineage (GTDB taxonomy): Bacteria > Bacteroidota > Bacteroidia > Flavobacteriales_D > Crocinitomicaceae > UBA952. The sequence continues at coordinate 30 of CAIRMS010000140.1, read as the reverse complement.
CTTGTATGTGCTGTTATGCGCTACCCTTAT
>CAIRMS010000139.1 GCA_903879765.1 uncultured Flavobacteriales bacterium | reverse complement strand
AGTGGCCACATCGAATTTAAAAGTAAATGTCCAACTGAAAGGATTGATGTCCGAAATCGAAAGCATCACTGTTCTTGGTACAAACGCAAGTATCCCATACAAAATTGTCGGTAAAATCGATTGGAGCTATGTTCCCGGAACACTTTATATGGATGTACCCATTTCTGCATTAGATCCAGAGATTTCTGTCATCAAAATAAAACTCAAAACACCTTTAAAGCTTTACCGTGGAAAAGGTGGTTTTCATTAAAATGTAGAAGTGGAAATAACAACGAAAACATACGATATTCTAATTTATGACGTTTTAAATTTTCAAACGCTTAAAACTTCATTCTAATTCATATCGTAATGCCAAAAAACAAAAAAATCAATGTGGAAGGAAAGGAAATTACAATAATTTCCGAAAATGAAAATGAATTCATATCGCTCACGGATATGCTGAAAGCGAAAGATGGCGATTTTTTTATTGCTGACTGGTTAAGAAATAGAAATACCATTGAATACCTTGGTGTTTGGGAGACCGTATATAACCCAGATTTTAATTATGGCGAATTCGCCATAATTAAAAGTCAAGCTGGCTTGAATAGTTACAAACTCAGTATTAAAGAATGGACCGAGAAAACGAATGCGATTGGGATTAAAGCAACAACCGGAAGATACGGTGGAACATTCGCTCATCCTGATATCGCTTTTGAATTTGGAATGTGGATAAGCCCACAATTTAAAATCTATTTAATTAAAGAATTTCAAAGGCTTAAGAAAGAAGAAACGGAAAAGTTGAAATTAGAGTGGAATTTACAAAGAACTCTCGTAAAAGTGAATTATAAAATTCATACAGACTCAATAAAACAAAACCTTATACCTGAAGAGATTACCAATAAACAAGCAGGTTTTATTTATGCAAATGAGGCAGACCTATTGAATGTGGCACTTTTCAACATTTCAGCAAAGGAATGGAGAAGTAAATCCATCAATATCAAAGGGAATTTACGTGATGAAGCAAGTATCGAACAATTAGTCGTTTTAAGCAATCTAGAAAGTATAAATGCCTTGTTAATTGATCAAGGAATCCCTCAAAAAGAACGACTTATTCAACTAAACAAAGTAGCTATCAATCAGATGAAATCACTTCTAAATAATCATACGATTCAAAACAAATTGACCTAAAATGAGAAAGTACCTTTTAAAATTAATTTTCTGTTTTCCGGTTTTTGTTTCCTTCACCCAAGAAGTATTCTACCCAAAACTAAACAGTACATTTGATTTCTATTTAAGGGAAATCACACAATCCGAGGATAACTTTGATATTCATTTTGCTCGTCCAAATGAGTCACTTTTTCAACGCACTAAAGAATGGGGAACAGATGGATTCGGTGTCATCGCCGACCGAAAATCAATCGTTTTCTACGGTGCAACAGAAAAAGCCATCGAACACGCCATTTATTACACACTCGAACATTCATTCGGGATTCGATTCATCAGTGCAGAAGAAACATATATTCCCAAACAAGCGCGCATCAAAGCTCTTCCATACACGAAATATGAACAAGTTCCTGCATTTGAATACCGCGAAGTATTTTACGGTGAAGCAAGACGATCAGGATATGCCGAATCATTTTATTTAACGGAAGGACAAGGTTCTGGGAACTTTGAACGTCATCCCGGCTGGGGATTATGGGTTCATACCTTGCACCGTTTATTGCCACCTGAGACATATTTTGAAAAACATCCAGAATACTATGCACTTCGAAACGGAGTTCGCATGAAAGATCAATTGTGTTTGAGTAATCCTGAGGTGCTTTCTCATGTCAGCAACGCTTTGCAATTGGAGGTCAACAAACGTCCGAATGAAAAATATTGGAGCGTAAGCCAAATGGACAATTACAACTTTTGTGAGTGCGACAAATGTGCGCACATCGACGAAGAAGAAGGATCGCATGCAGGATCCATCATTCGCTTCGTGAACGAAATCGCAAAACTTTTTCCAGAAAAAGTGATTTCCACCCTAGCCTATCAATATTCGCGTACTGCCCCAAAAATTACAAAGCCACTGCCGAATGTCAACATAATGTTATGTACGATTGAGGAGAACCGAGCAAAATCCTTAACTGGATCTGGCTTCGAGAAAGACTTATCTGATTGGTCTAAAATCAGTCAAAACATATTGATTTGGGACTATATCATCAACTTCTCTCACATGGTCATGCCTTTCCCAAATTGGCCAACCCTTCAGGAAAACATTCAACTTTTTAAAAAGTATGGCGTCAATATGCTTTTCGAACAAGGCTACAATCAATCCTCCTCTGAAATGCAGGAATTACGATGTTTTTTACTATCGAAATGGATGTGGGACCCAACGCTCGATGCGGATAGTTTAAAAAACTTATTTTTCACTAATTATTATGGCGCTGCCGGACCCATCATCAAAGAAATTATCGATCAAGAGGTAAGTGAATTACAGAAAAGTGGGGAATCATTAAGCTTGTACGAACCACCTGTGACGCACATCAAGGGATATTTATCCCCAACGAATTTGCGCTGGTATCACAGCATGTTTGAAAAAGCGAAAAATCTGGATGGACTTACATCCAAACAAATCGAACGCATTCAAATGGCACAACAAAGCATGCGTTACGCGTCCTTGGAAATCTCTAAATCAACCGATGCAGGAACAGATTGGTATTTTTACAACGCGGACAATCCTTACCAACAAATGCTGAAAGACTTTATCTACTATGCGCAAAAAAATGGTCCAAAACTACTGCATGAAATTAAATTGAGTCCAAAGGAATACGAGCAAATCACCTTGGATTATTGGAAAAATGGTAAAGTGAAACACCTTGGATCCACCGCAGCACTGAAATACCTTTCTGTACCAAACAAATCGTACCAAGACGGGGCAAAGAAACCTGATGGCGGCGCAATCGATACGCTTGAATACTATCGCAATCAACCAATATTGAATGAAATCAAAGGAACATCGGATTATCAATACAATTGGCAAGGATGGCAAGGACGAAATGCCACATTCATCATTGATTTGGGTAAAATAGATTCCATCTCTTCGATTCAACTGAATTTTCTAGAAAACAATTCTGCATGGATTGTCGGACCAAGTTCTTTTCAAGTGCGCATTGGACAAACGGAAACTGAAGTTCTTTCACCATACCCAAAGCAGAAAAGCATCCTCATCAATCCGAACGCTGGAAATCAAATGACTCCCGGTATTTATCCTTTGAAATTAAGTTTGAGTCAAAAAACGGCCGGACGATTTATTTATGTCGAAGTAAACAACATTGGTCCATTGCCGAAATGGCGCGGTGTGGACGGCGATGCTTGGTTATTCATCGACGAAATTGAAATTCATTAACTATGAGCAAACACATTACCTTCATCCTTGGTTTATTGCTTTGTGCGAACATTCAAGCACAAGAACACGAACAAACGTATTTTCCACCCAGTGATCCATTGGTGCAAAAAAAATTAGAAACGTGGCAGGAATTCAAGTTTGGACTCCTCATGCATTGGGGGACCTATTCCCAAATGGGCGTTGTTGAAAGTTGGAGCATTTGTCCGGAGGATGAAGATTGGTGCATTCGACGCGGACCTTACAAAAACGATTATTTCGGCTACGTAAAAAACTACGAACAACTGCAAACAACCTTTAATCCCGTTCAATTTCAACCAGAAAAATGGGCGAAAGCGGCGAAAAATGCTGGAATGAAGTACATGGTTTTCACGACCAAACACCACGACGGATTCTGTATGTTCGATTCCAAATACACCGATTACACAGTCGCGAATGAAAAATGTCCCTATTCAACGAATACAAATGCCAATATCGCCCTAAAAGTATTCGATGCTTTTCGCCAAGAAGGATTATGGACCGGAGCTTATTTCAGTAAACCAGATTGGAGCAACGACGATTACTGGGACCCCACGTTTCCACCTTACGACCGTAATCCAAACTACGACATCACGAAGAAACCAAAAAAATGGGACGCATTTGTTGAATTCACACACCATCAAATCATGGAGTTAATGAAAGATTACGGGAAAATTGACCTGCTTTGGCTCGATGGCGGCTGGGTACAACCAATGACTTCAACTTCGCCACGTTGGGGATACAAACCCGTGAATCAGGACATAAAAATGGATTCATTGGTCATGGAAGCACGAAAATTACAACCAGGATTAATCGTGGTCGATCGCGCGGTAGAAGGAGCGAATCAAAATTACTTAACTCCAGAACAACAAATTCCTGCGAAACCCCTTCCCTATCCTTGGGAATCCTGCATGACGATGGCCAACAGTTGGAGTTACGTTCCAAACGACCAATACAAATCCACGGCGAAAATCTTAGAGAATTTATGCTTAATCGTTTCACGCGGAGGAAATTACTTGCTAAATATTGCTCCGAATGCACAAGGCGATTGGGATCCGATTGCCTATCAACGCTTAGATGAAATTGGCGCTTGGATGAACATCAACGGCACAGCGATTTACGGAACACATCCCGTTGCTCCATATGAAGTGAAAACAGAACAAGGAACGTGGGTATTTTCAGAGAATGATGTAAAAGAACTGTTTGCCATTTTCATCCCCATTGATTTCGAAGTGATGTTTGTTGAACTTCCAGTGAATCAATTGAATCTAAGTGATAAAAAGAACATCACGACTTTAGGGGCAACGACACATTATAAATTGAAAAAATCGGCAACGAATGTTTTTTCATACGACCGTAAAGGATTACCACAAGTTTGGAAAATAACTAAGTAATAAATGCACTCCTAATTCAACTGAATAAAAATGGAAGAAAAATACGTAGAATTAAATCGTCAGAATTGGAATAACCGTGTTGCTGGACACTTGACTTCTGCCTTTTATCAAATGGATGCCTTTCGAGCTGGAGAAACTTCCTTGAAAGAAATCGAATTAACTCTTTTGGGAAATGTTGAAGGAAAAAAAATCTTGCATTTGCAATGTCACTTCGGTCAGGATACGCTTTCCCTCGCACGCATGGGTGCCCAGGTAACAGGAATCGATTTTTCGGAAAAAGCCATTAATGCAGCGAAATCACTTGCGGATGAATTAAACATTGCTGCGACATTTATCTGTTGTGATGTGTATAGTACTTCAGACCATCTTTCAGAAAAATTCGACATCGTTTATACGACGTACGGAACAATTGGCTGGCTCCCAGACCTCGATAAATGGGCGAAGGTCATCGCCGAACGTTTAAAACCAGGTGGGAAACTCATTTTCGTCGACTTTCATCCAGTAGTTTGGATGTTCGATGATGATTTTAACCAGGTAGCTTATAATTATTTTCAAGAAAGTCCAATCGTGGAAGACATATCAAGCTCCTACGCGAACAAAGAAATTGAAATTACAGACACGACCATCACTTGGAACCATGGCTTGAGTGAAGTCTATCAAGCGCTTCAAAAAGCGGGACTTACTGTCGATCATTTCTCGGAATATCAATTCTCTCCATTTGATTGTATGAATGACTTAATCGAAGTGGAACCCAATCGTTTTCAAGTAAAACACTTGGTGAATAAAATCCCGATGGTTTACGCGTTGACTGCACAATCAAAAAATCCGTAAATTCGAGATATGAAATTTTTTGCGTTCATCTTTTTCTGTGCTAATTCTTTATTTTCACAGCAAATGGAATACTACCGTCATATTAATCAAGCGGAAGAATTGTTTGTACTATACCACGATGCGCAGTGTTTTAAAGAATACCAAAAAGCGTTTAACACGAAAGCACGTTATTTCGCAAAGGACGCTTACATCGCCGCTCAAATTGCCTTTTATCTCAAAGATGAGAAAAAAGTATTGGTGTATTTAAAACAATCTTTTGAACTAGGACTTCCATTTAGCGCCTTAAAGTCAGCGCCAATCTTTCAGCAGATAGAAACTACCCCCATTTTCCCGGAAATCGTCAAGGTATTCCAACAATGTAAGAAACCAACATTCGATGCGGCTGCACGTGATACGATTTATCATAAGTGTTTTATAAGCGACAGCTTGAAATTTTACATGGGAAGAGATTCCAAAAAAATAGCACAATTCACACAATTTGAAGATTCATTTAGAGACCATTTGAAACAGGAATATTTATCAAAAGGAATCTTTCCAAATGAAAACCTGATTGGAATTGCAACGGATTCCGTTTATGAAGATTTCATGCGTCGTTTTGGACATGTTGATCCCTATGCAGCAGAAGAAAAACAACTTTTTGGCTCTACGAATTCAATCCCTACGGAATACGGACTAGTGTCGAAATATTCATTTTCCGTACTGCTTCATTCTTCCTGTTCTTTTCCAAATTATCAAAAATTGCTGTTTGCTGCAGTATTAAGTGGTTACATGCAGCCGATTGAATATGGACTCCTCCACGAGACAAGTATTTCATGGAATCAAGAAGCAACGAATCAAAATGAAAACTGTACTCGATTATTGAGTAACGCATATTACAATATTTTGGGATTCGACCCTCGAAACAAAATTCAAACTAGAATAGATGTTTCCGATACTGAAGGAATGAAACAGGTGGAAAAAAACAGAACCACTATTGGCATGCAGAAATATAGCATCGATCAATTAAAACGCATCGATCAAAAGAATTTAGGCCTTAAATTTTTCTTTTATTTCTTAGAAAGATAATTATTACTCCCTTCTCCCCTTATGATTGCTTGAATGACTTAATCGAAGTTGAACCCAATCGTTTTCAAGTGAAACACTTGGTGAATAAAATACCAATGGTTTACGCGTTGACTGCCCAGCACATATAATCTCGTCTAAAAATTCCTGTAAAATTGTAAATTTACCACATGAAAATAATTGCTAGTATTCTTTTTGCTTTTGTGACCACATTATCATGGACACAAGACAGCATCTCCGTTCTATTTATTGGAAATAGTTATTTGAGTGTGAACAACCTACCTCAAATGGTTCAGGAACTAACCAATTCCCTGGGTGATAACATCCTCATCGACAGCAAAATGAATGGTGGATATACTTTTCAATCTCATGCAAATGATGCGATAACGTATAACAAAATCCATTCAAAACCATGGGACTTTGTTGTACTTCAAGGTCAAAGTCAGGAACCTAGTTTTCCCTACGATCAAGTGAACCAACAAACACTGCCATTTGCAAAAAAATTAGCCGATAGTGTGTATGCCTCAAACGAATGTGCGCAAGTGAATTATTATATGACCTGGGGACGTCAAGTTGGAGATCCGCAATGGGATTCCATCAATACCTTTGATAAAATGAACACACGCTTGCGAAATGCATACTTACGCATCGCAGATTCAACAAACGCTTCCGTTTCACCAGTTGGTGTTGCGTGGAAATATGTGCGTGACAATTATCCAGCAATCAATTTATACGCTGGAGATGGCTCCCACCCTAGCCTTGAAGGGTCCTATTTAGCAGCTTGTACGTTTTACAGTTCCCTATTCCAAAAATCTTCTATTGGCGCCAGTTATACCGCTGGATTGAATCCTCAAATCTGTGCAATTTTACAACAAGTAGCCAGCAGTGTTGTATTAGATAGTATTCCAACATGGAATTTAGTACACCATGATTCATTGTTCAACGCGTCCTTTGTTGCGGGAGTGAATCAATACGAGGTGCTTTTCGCAGCGACTACAAGTTCACCAGGAAACCTTGTTTGGGACTTTGGAGATGGAAGTCCTTTAGGATTCGGACAAAATCCAACGCACACATATGTTGCAGGAACATACACCGTTACACTCTACGCGAGTGGTGCATGTGGAATGGATACGGTTCAACAGCAAATTACAGTAAATACGGTTTCATTGGACGACATCACGACACAATGGCCGTACTTTTATCAAAATGAACAAGGTGATTTCGTTTGTCAAACAAGACTTTTCGAAGTATTGAACATCGAAGCCCTAAACCTTGCAGGACAAAAAATCCCTGTTTTGCATACGGTTCATTCTGACGGAACGATTTCCTTCCCCTATAACCCTGACATTTTCATGATTCGTATTGATTTTGATCACTACGTATTGATCCAACGCTTACACTAATGGATTACATTACTGACCAAACCTTTGAAGGATTAACCATTGAACATTTAGCCACAGCGGAATACGAAAATTGTGTATTCCAATCCTGCCAACTCAATGGTGCTGACTTATCAAATTTCACTTTTGTTGATTGCGAATTCATTGGCTGTGATCTTAGTTCAATCCGCAGTAAAAAAACATCCTTTCGCGACGCCTATTTCCGTGATTGCAAGCTGATGGGGATTCACTTTGAAGATTGTAAGCCTTAGGGACTCAAATGCACGTTTGAATCTTGCACATTGGATTATTCCTTCTTTTACCAATGTCCATTAAAAGGGACAAAATTCTCGAATTGCCGGTTAACGGAAGTTGATTTTACGGAAGCAGGATTAGAAGGCGTATCATTTGAAGGATGCCAACTAACTGGATCCGTTTTTCAAATGAGCAACTTAGAAAAGGCCAATTTCACTGGTGCGCAAGGATTCATCATAGACCCATCGAATAATCGTATGAAAGGTGCGAAATTCAGCCAAGAAGGACT
>CAIRMS010000138.1 GCA_903879765.1 uncultured Flavobacteriales bacterium | reverse complement strand
GCCATTTGTCGGCCCTTTTGACTCAAGTAATTCGTGTAAAAGACAAAACGTTCATCCTTCATTTCTTTCAAATAAACGATGCGCGAGCTCACACCTTCCTCCGCTGTGGCGGTACTGAGTACAAACGCATTCGCTTCCACTTCCCCATTCTGCACAGCTTCATCGAACCAGCGAGAAAAGGCGGTAAATGGATTCGATCCAAGATCTGTCAACGATTCACCTTTGTCGAAATCCGCATGATTTTCACGGTATTTTTTCAACCATTCACTCATTCGTCTTCGTCATTCGAAAAATCGTCCTCTAACTCACTTGTCGAATCCTCATCAGATTCATCTGCAACAAAAACTTCTTCTTCGGTATCGTCAAAATCAGATCCAGAAGCAGAGAATACAGCGCGAACTGGTGTGCGTTCTTCGATGTCGTCTTCAACAGCGATTTTTTTCATAGCTGGACTCTGAACATCTTCCTCGCGGTAAGGGAAAATCTCTACGATTGGAGAAGAAACGATGGAAGCAATCACGAAATCGATCATCATGGTCGACAAACTTTCCACCGTGCGTTCATACGCTTCTTTCACGTTTGCTGCAGAAACCAAGAAGTTTTGAGAAACGGTTTTCGCTTTCTCCCCTTCTTCGTCCATGCGGTCGTAAGTCACCTTACATTTGAACCACGTTTCTGTATCGTCGTATTGAAAAATATCATGTAAATCCGTTCGTGCAATTCCCGTTACTTGGAACTCACCACGAATGGTTGTACCCAATTCCTCATAGATACGCGCCTCTGCATCCGTAAAGGTCATGGCAGCTAATAAATAAGGTTCGGAAACACGTTTAAACGATCCGTTTTCTAATTGCTTTGTGTATTTTACTTTAACGGTAAACCAACTATTCATGAGGTAATTTTTTAGCTTACAAAGATACTTGCTTTCAAGCGATTTACCTCAATTGTTGATAACATTTCGTGGGGAAAAGATGCATAAAGTATGCTGATCCCTTTTTTAAAGATTGTCACCCTACACCTCGTTGCGTTACTTCATGCGTTTATCAGAAGTGAACTTGCAGTCCTTCCGTTTTCGGGACTTATTTAAAAATCCTTAACTATGAAACCTATTTATTCTTTTTTACTCTTTTTACACATGATTTTGAGTCAGGCACATGCTCAAGTTAATTCCACGCAGCTAGATCATAACAATGTTTCCGCACACATTTCCGATGCAGGCACCTATTTTATGAATTACGTTAATTCTGAACCAAGATACGAGGTGCCGAAAGGATCTGGTCTGAATGCGATTTTCGCCACACAATTTTGGTTTGCAGGAAAGGACTCCGTGAATAACATTCATTTTTGTCAAGGCGGGACAAGCCAAGCAAAAGATGTGTTTAACGGTCCATTTTCCGGAGTAGGAACCTATTCAACAAACGATTATCAAAATGCTTGGGGAAATTCTATGTGGAGCCTTTGTCAAACCGACATCGATCAATACAAGTTGTGGTGGGGATGTAACAACGGACTTATAACTACTGGTTGTGGTTCCGTTATTCCGCCTTCAAATGAAGCTCTACAAACGATTTTTGATTGGCCCGCTCATGGTGATGTTTCTGCAGGACAATCCTATTATTTAGCTCCTTTTTTCGATTACGATTCCGATGGAAGCTACGATCCAAATCAGGGAGATTACCCCATCATCAAAGGTTGTTGTGCCACCTATTTAATTCAAAATGACGTGGCACAATCTCATTCCTACAGCGGAACTGATTCCATAGGCATTGAATTACACCTAATGTTTTATCAATATCAAACATTCGACTATTTAAACGATGTCACCTTCATCGATGTAAAAGCAATCAACCGTGGCAGCACGAATTATCCAGAATTTGTACACAGTATTTATGTAGATGTTGATCTTGGCTATTACGCCGATGATTTGATTGGATGTGATTCATCAAAAAACCTCATGTATTTTTACAATGGTGACAATAACGATGAAGCCAGTTTTTCGTCTTTGGGATATGGAATCGACCCGCCAGCAATCGGAATTGTTGGTTTGAAAGAGAACATGACTTCATCGTCCTATTACATGAACGGAGGTGGCAATCAGATTTCAGAAAAATGGAACATCATGAATGGCTTACAATTTTCCGGTGATCCATGGCTTGATCCAAATGGCAACGAAACTTCCTATTTATATTCAGGAAATCCGAACATACCAACTGAGTGGTGTGAAATAAGTAATGGAAATTCTCCTGGCGACAGAAGAGGAGTTTCATCGCTTAATGTTGGTCAATTTAACAGTGGAGACACCCTTTTTCAGACCTACGCCATTAGTTATTCTAGGGTCGGTAACAATTTAGAAAATGTTCAATCGATCATTGATCTTGCCGCTGATCTCAAAACATTTTACGAGAATGAATCCGACATTCCATGTCAAAATGGAACGTGGAACGTGAATGAAATTGAAAATTTTCAATTAACGATTGCACCAAATCCAGCGATCAACGAACTCAACATTGAATCAAGTTCCTTGCTAAACCAACTCGAAATCTGTGACCTATCCGGACGCGCCTTAGCCACTTTCAACGATATCCAAAACACTCATTTCGCAGTCGACTGTCAGTTATTTTGTCCAGGTAATTATTTGCTAAAGGTCAGTAGCGAAGGGAAAACGGTGGTGAAACAGGTGCGGGTGATGTAAAAAATAATTGTACAAAGCCACACCCCCTTTGATGAAAAATGACGTTAATAGAAAATGTGATGTGATTTAATGAAACATCAATTACCTAACCAATCTTACTATGAAATTACTTCTACTCAGCCTTCTTTTCTGCAATGTTGCCTATTCTCAATGGAGTCCGGTGCAAACATTTGATTCGGTTTCGCCTATTGATTTTGTAATAGATTTCGATTTCATCAGTGAACAACAAGGATTTCTAATTTCATATGGCAACAACACAAATACTTTTTTCCGCACGATTGATGGTGGAATTACCTGGGACTCTACCACTTCTGTAGAGGGATATTTTAGTAGTATTGTGATGGCAACGGATTCCATTATCTATGCTGCTGGCAATTTAAACATGTCTCCGTTCGTACAGCACTATAATGAAATCAAACAATTGTATCGTTCCTTGGATGCTGGTCAGACTTGGAGTCAACACGAAATATTCAACACATCGGGCCTATTGCAAAAGGATTGTATGGTTTTTACAAATGATAGCACTGGATTTGTCAGTTGTATCGAAGGAATGTATTACACGAATAATTATGGAAACAATTGGACTTTTCTGAACGACTCAACAGGGAGATTTCCCGTCATTTTAGGTTCAGAAGTGGCCGCATTTTACTACAGTTATGTGAGTCTAACTGATGCAAACTCGTTTTCCATGCAGACAAATAACCTGAGTGTTTATGGTGTAGGAAATGTGAAACACGCGAGTTCTTATGGGGATACCCTCATCAGAAATAACTCTTGTGAAGATGCTTGGGGAAATAGTTATTATGCACTTACCATTTCTGAACTTGGCGGAAATACAAATGTATTCCTCTTCCTTGACAATTACCTTTCAGACGTTGCCATCAATCCAAGTGGGATCTATGCAATAAACCAAAGACCATTGCGCAGCATCGATGGTGGACAAAGTTTTTTCAAACAAGATTGCACCTTACCATCTGATTCAACACTTTCTTTTACTCAATTAGATTTCATTGACAACAACATCGCCTACGCAATTGCTCGAAATTTAAGTGGCAGTCTTTTCAAGTTGCTCAAAACCACAAACGCAGGTGGCATCACCACGAATTATATCACGCAACCGCTGCGGAATGTTGGTTTAACAACGAATGCCGATGAACCATCCATTCAGGTTTATCCAAATCCGGTGATTAACGAACTCAACATCGAGTCAAGCTCTTTGATGGAGCAACTCGAAATCTGTGACTTAACAGGTCGCAGTATTGCCAAGTACACAGGAATCCAAAGTACACATTTCGAAGTCGATTGTCGTTTCTTGCATTCAGGAAATTACTTGGTAAAAGTGAGTAGTGAAGGGAAAACGATGGTGAAACAGGTGCGGGTGCAGTAACTCTGAACAAGTGGCCGTTCAACTTCCATTCATATATCTCGTATGTTCGAAGATTGAAGTAACGGCTTTTTATCAGTTGATTAAAAATAACTTTTAACAAAACGAAATCGAATCTTATGAAACAGACATTTTTAGTTTTATCCCTGATGATTTATTCAATTGCTTTCACACAACAGACCAATCACCCCGATTACTTTGAGAAATATTGGACCCCATCTGCTGGCTTCGTCACTCAAAATTATAATGATTATTATGTCTTTGGATGCACTG
>CAIRMS010000137.1 GCA_903879765.1 uncultured Flavobacteriales bacterium | reverse complement strand
CGAACCAAAATACATGGAGTCTGTTTGGTGGTTGCTGTCTCAATTGTACCAGAAAAATTTGATTTACAAAGGATACACCATTCAACCATACTCACCAAAAGCGGGAACAGGACTTTCTTCCCATGAATTGAATCAACCTGGTTGTTACAAGGATGTGAAAGATACGACGGTGGTTGCGATGTTTAAAGCAAACAATCCATCTACGATTGCGTCTACTTTTCAGGTAAGGGATGAGGTAATTACTCATACGAAAGATATTCATTTTCTAGCTTGGACCACAACTCCGTGGACACTTCCTTCGAATACAGCTTTGACGGTTGGACCAAACATTGAATACGCATTAGTAGCGACGTATAATCAATATACCTACGAACCGATTACCGTTATTCTTGCAAAGAATTTAATTGGATATCAATTCAGTAAAGGATTTGAGGCGAAAGAGTCTATCGCAGATTTATCAAGTTACGAAGCCGGAGCAAAAGTGATTCCTTACGTTGTTTTAGGAAGTTCTCATGGAAAGGATTTGCTTGGAAATACTTACGATCAATTATTGCCTTTTGCTTTACCAGCAGAACATCCTGAAAAAGCATTTGTAGTGATTCCAGGTGATTTCGTTACGACGGAAGATGGAACTGGAATCGTTCATACTGCGCCAACCTTTGGTGCGGATGATGCGAAAGTTGCAGCGGATGCTGGTGTTCCAGCGATGCTTGTTGCGGACGACCGAGGGAATTTAGTTCCGTTGGTTGATCTTCAAGGACGTTTTCGTCCAGAAATGGGTGAATTCGCCGGAATGTATGTAAAGAATGAATACTACAACGAAGGTGAAGAGCCCGAACGTTCAGCAGATGTTCAAATTGCCATCAAATTAAAAGAAGAAAACAAGGCTTTTAAAGTCGAAAAATACGAACACAACTACCCACATTGTTGGAGAACAGATAAACCGGTTCTTTACTATCCACTTGATTCTTGGTTTATCCGTGTGACGGATAAAAAAGACCGAATGGTGGAGTTGAACAATACCATTCATTGGAAACCAGAATCTACCGGAACAGGACGCTTTGGCAAATGGTTGGAGAATGCAAACGATTGGAATTTATCGCGTTCAAGGTATTGGGGAATTCCCATTCCAATTTGGTCAACAGAAGAAGGTGATGAGCGCATTTGCATCGAATCTGTGGAGCAATTGAAAGCAGAATGTGAAAAGTCTATTGCTGCTGGATTCATGCAGTCAAATCCTTTTGCTGAGTTTGAAACGGGAAATATGTCCGCAGAAAACTACGCGCAAATTGATTTACACAAACACAAAGTAGATGCGGTCGTTTTAGTTTCTCCAACGGGAAAAGCAATGAAACGAGAGGCAGATCTTATCGACGTGTGGTTCGACTCCGGTTCGATGCCTTATGCACAATGGCATTATCCTTTTGAAAACAAAGAACTCATAGAAAATCGCACAGGATATCCTGCAGATTTTATTGCGGAGGGAGTGGATCAAACACGCGGTTGGTTCTATACCCTACATGCGATTTCTACCATGGTATTTGATTCAGTTGCCTACAAAAATGTGGTATCTAACGGATTGGTACTGGACAAAAACGGACAGAAAATGTCCAAACGTTTAGGAAATGGCATTGATCCATTCAGCACCTTGGAAAAATATGGTCCAGATGCGACACGCTGGTACATGATTACCAATGCTCAACCTTGGGATAACTTGAAATTCGACCTAGAAGGAATTACGGAAGTTCAACGTAAATTTTTCGGGACACTTTACAATACGTATTCCTTTTTTGCTTTGTATGCTAATTTGGATGAATTTGATTACTCTGCTGCGGATATCGCTTTGGAAGATCGTCCGGAAATTGATCGATGGGTGCTTTCAAAACTCCATTCCTTAATCGCGGATGTGGATGCAGCGTACAACGAATACGAGCCAACGAAAGCAGGTCGTGCCATCCAAGACTTTGTGACCGAACAATTGTCCAATTGGTACGTTCGCTTGTGCCGTCGCCGTTTTTGGAAAAATGACGATCCGAGTGATAAATTGGCAGCGTATCAAACCTTGTACACGTGTTTGGAAACAGTTTCAATCTTGGCCTCACCAATTGCTCCCTTCTTTATGGATCAGCTGTTCCAAGATTTGAATGCGGTTTCAGGAAAACATCAAGAGGAATCGGTGCATTTAGCACATTTCCCGAAAGTGAATGAACATTGCATTGACAAGTCTTTAGAAAGTCAAATGGAATTGGCGCAAAAGTCTTGCTCACTCGTACTTGGCTTGCGTAAAAAACACATGTTACGCGTGCGTCAGCCACTGCAAAAAATCATGATTCCTGTATTGAACCAAGAAGTAGCGGAACATTTAATGCATGTCAAAGACCTCATTCTTTCAGAAGTGAATGTGAAGGAATTAGAACTCTTGACAGACGGCGCAGGAATGCTCGTGAAAAGCATCAAACCGAATTTTAAAACCATTGGCCCAAAATATGGCAAGCAAATGAAGTCAATCGCTACATTGGTTGCTGGATTTAATCAAGAAGACATTGCATCTGTTGAGTCAAATGGAGGCTGGAATGGCGAAATTGATGGGACAATAATCGCATTGGATTTAGCCGATTTCGAAATCAATGCACAAGATATACCAGGTTGGTTGGTAGCAAGTGAAGGAGGAATTACCGTGGCTTTGGATATTACTTTAAGTGATGAGCTAAAATCAGAAGGAATCGCTCGTGAGGTTGTCAATCGCATTCAAAACATGCGAAAAGATACAGGATTTGAAGTAACGGATCGCATTGTGGTAGAAATTGATACAACAGAGACTGTTGAGAAGGCAATCAAACAATTTGAGACGTATATTTGTAACGAAGTTTTAGCAAATACAATTGAATTTATAAAACTATCAGAAGGTACAAAAGAAGCAATCGAAACGGATGGAGACACCGTTTTTAACATAATTAAAGCAAACTAAGCCATGGATTGGATTTTTGACGGAAAAGAGGTAGCTACCGCTGGAGGTGCAGCGATCATTTGGCACGATCACCGCTACTTTGATATCACGCACAACGGTGTTGTATTTCATGGTGAAATCGTTCAAGATAATTCCGAGAATCGTTCTTTAACGATTAAAATTAATCACCGCGTTTTTGTGGTGAAAAAGAAAGGTGAATTAGATGAAATCATTGCTTCACTGGGCTTCGACAAACCAAAAATCCGCAAGTTGAAGGAATTAACGGCACCAATGCCTGGACGAATTACAACCATTCACATTGAATTAGGTCAAGCCATAAATCCAGGAGATGCCATCGTGTCTTTAGAAGCAATGAAGATGGAAAACGTCTTGAAAGCGGAAGGAATCGGGGTCGTGAGCGCCATCACTATTCAACAAGGGGATGTTGTGGAAAAAGGATCGGTTTTAGTTTCTTTCGAATAAACTATTTGATCCAAATTTCAATTGATTTGTTTTCTTTCAAATCTATTTTAGCGTCTTCAAAACTCGGTGCTGAAAACGTAGCGCGTGCATTTCTGGAAAATCCATAAGCTTCTGTTGGCGCACCGACAAGATTTTTATCCATAATCCCGTTGTTGTTTTCATCGTGATAAACAGCAACAGCATAGCTGTCTTTTTCCAAATTCTGGAAGGTATATTTCGTCTTTGATTTAGTGGTTTCAACAAACACGCCCTTGAATTGTTTCCCTTTTATAGGAAAGGAATCTTGTTTACGAAACAAGCCAAATGACACCTTCCCCTTCGCGTTTTGTATGTTCGTAACAGTCACCGTTAGGTCGAAACGATCAGAGTCTGCTCGATCCGCAGCGGTAAAGGACACCAATCCAAAAACAAGAAACAAGAAAAACACCTTCATATTAACTTAACAAGGATAATAATTATTTGTTTGGATTGCGCAACATAAAATGCTGTTTTCCTAGGAATCCTACCTAAATTTGTGTCATGAGTAAATACGTATTAGTTACAGGTGGAGCTGGTTATATTGGTTCACATACTGCGGTCGCTTTGGTTGAGAAAGGCTATACGCCAATTATCGTTGATGATTTTCGTAACGCAAGCGAAATTGCACTAAATGGATTAACGGAAATTTTGGGTTTTCAACCCATCGTTCACCGGGTAGATGTTTGCCAAGTAGAGCGTATGAGGGAGATTTTCCAACAGTATTCGTTTCACGGAATTATTCAT
>CAIRMS010000136.1 GCA_903879765.1 uncultured Flavobacteriales bacterium | reverse complement strand
TATGGCTTCATGACTTCAATGGCTTCTGATAAAATACTTGAATTAGCGTACAGCGAAGGTGTTGAAGTTGGGTCATTGACGACATATCCAATCAAAGACAAAGACAAATACATCATCGGAATGGTTACTTCGATTAAAGAAGAAGGTGAACCAACATACGAAAATGTCAAAGCAGAGATGGAACGTGAGTTGATTATTGAGAAAAAAGCAAAAAGATTAATGAATCAAATGTCCAAAGGGAATTCATTGAAAGCCGTTGCTAAAAAATGTAATGTGTTGGTTCAAAATGCAGAAATCACTTTTGCAAATCCTCAAATTGCTAACGTAGGATATGAGCCAGAAATCATCGGTATGCTTTTCTCTTCTGTGATGAAAAAAGGAAAACGAACGTTACCATTGAAAGGTAAAAGTGGAGTCTACATGATTCAAGTTATGAAAATGACGAAAGCCCCAGCTAGCACTTCTTTCAAAGTTGAACGTGATGAAATGACAAAAACATTAAAAGGATCATTCCAAGGTCAAGCAATTGGCGCCTTAAGAAAGACAGCTAAAGTTATTGACAACCGTAAATTAAATGAATTAAGATTACGCTTCTAATCTATATTTATTGATTTATTGATGCTCAAGTCAGAAATCAGACTCCTTTACAAGGAAAAAAGAACTGGACTTAGTCCAAACGAAATTGTAAGAATCTCTGCTCAAGTCCAAGCGCTTGTCAGAGATTCTTTTTCGTTTAAGGGTAAATACGTCAGCGTATTCTTACCAATTGAACGTCAAAAGGAAATCAATACGTATGGACTTCTCGAAGACATCATACGACAAAGTGGATTCCCTGTTGTCGCCAAAGCAAATTTTTCAGATCTCAGCATGAGTTTGTTTCTTTATGAATCAGCAAGTCAATTGCGTTTGAACCATTTTGGCATACCAGAGCCTGTCGGAGGAATAGAAATTCAAGCAGCACAATTAGACTTCGTTTTTGTGCCTTTATTAGCGATAGATAACAAAGGATTTCGAGTTGGTTATGGAAAGGGCTTCTATGATCGCTTACTCGCTCATTGCAAGCCAGACTGCCTGTTTATTGGACTTCAACTCTTCGATGAATTCACACAAGTAGACGATATAAATCAAAAGGACATTGCACTTCACATGTGTATCACACCAAAAGGCAAATATGATTTCAGATAAAAAATTTCCTTTACTGAGCATATCTGAAAACCCATCAAATAAGATGCTTATCTGACTTGATAACACATTAGATTTAGCTACTTGTGAACGTAATTTCGGTGCTACAAATTATTTCTTCTTTGAGGAAGAAAGAGGAACAAGCACTCCATCAGCTTCGAAGTTCATTTCAATCTTAGGAGAAACAATTTTGTCTATTTCAGATTTTGGTGCATTTCCATCTTCCAAAAAGTGCTTTTGAAGCTCAACAGAAATGGTATCATAATATGCTACCCCATGAAAATAAGCTACATTCCCTGTTTCTGTTTTTGGCGGTATCCCAAAATGATTTTTAAATCGGATACGGAGTAATTCACCGTCAGATTTCTTCACATTCACCCAACAACCTGCACTTTGACAAACATTGACAATTGGTGCGGAAAATGTAAACACATCTTGTTGTGGATTTTGATTAAATTGCTTCACCATTTCTTCTAACGAAATAGCTTTTGCCATATCAACCTTCTCTGGTCCATAATGTTTAAATGCTTCCTTTTCGGAACCACAACTCTGGATGATTAACCCAATACTTAAAATTGATGCTGAAAAGATTCTCATTTTTCAAGGAAATTTTGATAGAAGTCTTGTAATTGGTATGATTTACCATCAACCAATACACTTTGAATTTGATTTGCAGATAAAAAACGTAAAATCACACGGCGTGAATCAGGCGTGTTCGATACCATCTGAAATGTAGCAACATGATTTTTTGAATTAAAATCAACATAGAAAAATGGCTCATAATACTTCGCGTAACTCGCAACGTCCTCTGAACTCAGTTGATTCGGTAATGTCACCTCTATTTTCCCTGAAACAACACCTTCTTTTAAGGTTTTAGAAGATGGACAACTAGCTGAATTTGCAGTTT
>CAIRMS010000135.1 GCA_903879765.1 uncultured Flavobacteriales bacterium | reverse complement strand
GAAATCAAGCTGCGCTCATAGGCTGAAATACTGCGGGTCAAAACCCACGCATCAAAATCACGGCCGTAAATTTCTTTCGCTGCTTTTTGGTATTCCGGATCGGCTCTTAATACTTTCATCAAGTCCTTCATGTTGTGACCCATCTCCGTTTTCTCTTGAATGGGAACAATGACTTGCAACTCCAACGTCGCTAAATGGGCATCAAACATAGCTGTTTTTAGGAATGCTGAATTTAGAATACTCGGTGAATTTCGTTCTGTTTGCTGTCCTTGAATTCCTTCACTGACTGTTAAGTTGTCTGTAAATGCTCTACCTGGTTTGTGACAGGTGGCGCAGGAAACGGTTCCATCGACGGAAAGACGCGTGTCAAAAAACAATTTTCTTCCGAGTTCGATCTTCGCATCCGACTGTGGATTGTCAATTGGAGTTGGAACAACAATTCCAGCATTTAAATCTAATGGACTCTTACACTTCGTGAGGGAAAGACCCATCAAGAGTAACAGTAAAAATAGACCTAAAAAACGAATGATTTTCATCAGAACACAAGAACTTGTTGGCTTTGTTCTTTCCCTTGTTGATCCGCGTACTGAATGAAGTACATTCCTGGATTCAAGCTGATCCACGTAAATTGACCGGCGGAATTCCCTAACGTTTGCTTGCGTATTTGACGTCCAGACTGATCTAAAAGAATGATTTCCGTTTCTGATTTTTGTCCGAACCATGTACACTGAATCGCGCCTTGCTGGGAAGAAAACTGAACTGCTGCTTGACTCACTTGCGCTACTCCAGCAGTCGCCGATTGATCAAAAACTACTTGGGTGTTCACGTTTTGCATTGCTGAGAGATTCAAGCCTGTTTCGCCGTGAAGAATTCCAAGTGTCGCTAAATTGATTCCATTCAACCAACGATCGATGTGACATTCAAAATTCAAGTCGATTTGGGTCACGTTGGAATTCGTTTGGATCACATTGGTATTCGTCACCATTTGCTGGTTGTTGTTACCCAGGTTATGTAATTCAAAATAAGATTCTGGAACATTGTCGTTATTTCCATCTGCTTCCCCTCCTGCAATCATGTGCATGTAACCAGATGACCATCCCCAATACATGGATGGAGATTGAAAACTCAAAGCATTCGTTGCATCGTATGTTGAAATGTCCTGTGCTAGTGCACCAGTCTGTGTATTAAATCGCTTGGGTACACCTATCAAGAAATTCACTTGTTCGATGTTGTTTACTGCTTGTGCGCCCAAATAAACGGTGTAGTTTGTTTCATCGATTAAATAAACGGTTTCGCCTAAGGTCAATACTTGTCCGCCGTCGTGAATAAGCGTGACGTCTCCCACATAATACTTAAAATGATCGAGGAAAACTTCCTGTCCATTATTTCCCGTATAAACCGTTTGTGTCTGAAAAGACTGCGCATTAAATACCGGCGTCAATCTCAAGAAAACGTTTTTTTGTGAAAGTCCCAAAAAGGGCAAAAACAACAGAAAAATCAGTTTTTTCATGGCTTATGATTTATGGAAGATGTACAATACCTCATTTTTCATCAAACGGAATCGCTCGATTTGTTCGGAAGAAAAATGCTTATTCAAATCAAATTCTGTCACGGTGAATCCCGCTTTTTCCAACCATTGTGGATAGTCTTTCCCGAACAAACGCACATGGTCTTTCTGCCAAAAGTGCTTCTCGCGCTCTGCCGGACTCGTAATGCTCGGATCTTCGTAGGTCGTATCACGAGAAAAATCTTGTGGCACTTGCATAATTGCCCATCCACCGGATTTCATTACACGGAAAAGTTCACGCATACATTGCAAAGGATCATCGACATGTTCCATCACGTGATTGCAAAAAACCACATCAAAACGATTGTCTTCTAGTGGAATTTGATGCAGGTCGAAATGAATATCAGCCAAAGGAGAAACCAAATCTCCTGTTAAATAGTTTAGGTTTTTTTGCGCACGAAAACGATCAATAAAACATTGCTCTGGAGCTACGTGTAGAACGGATAAATTTTCTGCTGTAAAGAAACTGCTTTCTTGTTGTAGGTATAGCCACATCAAGCGGTGACGCTCCAAGGTTAAATCATACGGACAAAGCACATTTTCTCTGTGTGCAACATCAGAACCATAGGATAAAAACTTCGAAAAGGATCGTTCGCATACAGGACATTCCACCTTATTTCCTCGGTACAATGTAGGAGCAAATAGACGGAAAATATAACTCAATCGGATGAGTAATGGTCGTGGTAAACGATTCAATAATAACTTGTACAACTTCTTCACTATTCAAAGGTAAAATATAAAAGGCAGATATTGACTAAATTTGTGCAATCTCATCCACAGAATGACCTGTTTTTTGTCCTTCGAATGCACTTTTTATGTCCAAAAGACCAACGCTTACTGAACCAATTGCGAAGACTGTTCCTCATGTTTTAATCGAACATGGACACCAACGCAACGATCCCTATTTTTGGATGAATCAACGTGATTCAAAAGAAGTATTGGACAACTTGCAAGAAGAAAATTCCTATTGCGAGGCATATTTTGAGCCAATCAATGGACTTGTGCAAGGACTTGTGGATGAATTTGACGCACGCATCGATCCAAACGATGTGAGTGCTCCCTTTATTTTACAAGAACACACCTATCAAATCAGACAACAAGAAGGGAAAGACTATGCGATTCTTGTCCGCTGGGAGAAGGAAGAAGAAAAAGTTTTTTTAGATGAAAACGGACGTGCTGAAGGACATGCATTCTATGAATTAGCCGAATGGAGTCCTTCATTAGATGATCAAACACTGGCCATTTCCGAAGATTTTGTGGGACGCAGAAAATATGAAATTCGATTTCGCAAGAATGCGGATGGAACTTTCTACGAGGACCTCATCCACGATACCGATGGCAGCATTGTTTGGGCGAACGACCATCAAACGATTTTTTACATCAAAAAGGATCCGGAGACATTGCGTGAATACCAAGTATTTAGACACCAACTCGGAACCAAAGAATCGGAAGACATCCTTGTTTTTCAGGAAGATGATGAACGCTTTTATGTGAGCATCAGCAAAACCATTGACAACGCATTTATTCTCATTGCTTGTCACAGTTCAACCACCTCTGAAATTTCAATGGTGGACGCGAATAATCCAAGGGAAAAAGCACAGGTGTTTTTGCCGCGAATTGCCGGACACATTTATGAAGTCAGTCACCACGAGACTGGATTTTACGTTTTGAGCAACGAACAAGCTCCAAATAAAAAAATACTATTTACGGCATCGATTCCTGAGGAATTAAGTCAATGCCACGAACTTGTAGCGCATGATCCTCAGATCCTTTTAGAGGATATTTCTGTTTTCAAGGACTTCATTTTAATCGAAGAACGTCAGAATGGATTGCGCAAATTAAGAATCAAAACCGAAAAAGAAGAGCGTTATATTTCCTTCGAGGAAGAAACCTATTTTCTTGGATTAGGGGTCAATGATTCCTATGAAACATCAGACATTTTTTACACCTATAATTCGATGACCACTCCGTCAAGGGTTTATTGTTATTCGGTTTTAACTGGTGAAAAGTCAATTTGGTTTGAGAAAAAATTATTGGATCCCAACTTTGATTCAAATGATTATCAATCCGAACGCATTTGGGCCTTGGCAAATGACGGAACGCGCATTCCAGTTTCCCTAGTATATAAAAAAGGAATTGATTTAGCGAAAGCGCCCTGTCTGCTTTATGGTTACGGATCCTATGGATATACGCTTCCAGATGTATTTAGTGCGACACGCGTCAGTTTACTCAACCGTGGATTCATCTATGCCGTTGCGCACATTCGCGGAAGCAAGTATATGGGAGAACATTGGTATGAAGATGGTAAATTCACAAAGAAAATAAACACCTTTACAGACTTTATCAATGCGGCGGAATACTTAAGCATGAAAGGCTATGGCGATGTGTCAAAGTTTTATGCTCAGGGTGGATCAGCCGGTGGATTATTGATGGGTGCAGTCACAAACATGACTCCATATTTGTGGAAAGGAATAATTTCCCAAGTGCCATTTGTCGATGTGGTAACCACGATGTTAGACGTCAGTATTCCATTGACGACCGGAGAATGGGAGGAATGGGGAAATCCACAAGAAAAAGAATTTTACGAATACATGTTGAAATATTCACCTTACGACAACGTGCGTTCCATGCATTATCCAGCGATGTTTATCACGACAGGATATCATGACTCGCAAGTACAGTATTGGGAACCGATGAAATACGTGGCAAAATTACGCGCCTTGAGAACGAATAACAATCCACTGGTTTTTGAATGTAACATGGATGCAGGTCATGGTGGAGGATCCGGACGAAGTAGCGAACGATTAGAAATTGCAAAAGTATATGCATTTATCTTGGACCTTGAGGACATTCATCAGTAGTCTTTGTCTTTTGTTGACAATGCATTTGCCTGCTCAAACGAATCCAAACATCTTGGATTTTAGCGACGCGAAAATCATCTCAGCTGAGACCGGATATACCTCAGCTCCGTTTACAATACATTATCCTTTAACAAGCGAAATCAATAAAATTACCTTTAAAAATAACTTAGCGCCCTTCTTGAGATTGGGATTTAATTACAAATGGTTTGTTCTTCGCTTGAGCATTCCAAACATTGG
Organism: uncultured Flavobacteriales bacterium; assembly: GCA_903879765.1. Lineage (GTDB taxonomy): Bacteria > Bacteroidota > Bacteroidia > Flavobacteriales_D > Crocinitomicaceae > UBA952. The sequence goes on along the minus strand of CAIRMS010000135.1, from coordinate 12,376 downwards.
CAACATCCGCAATGCAAGCAATTACGGCAGGTCTAGACAATACAACTTGGGAATGGACTTCAGCTTCAAAAAAGTATATTACGATTTCGAGTTTAAATACATACAAGGATTTTCCATTCAAGATGCCAATCGCTGGGATAGCACATTGGATGAGGTTCATCGAAATTCCATTCAACCCAAAATACAATCCTTGAATATTTCGGCGAATGCGTGGTATTTCCACAACAAAGATTTTAAAATGGGTGCTCTACTCGGAAAACGCTCCTACTATAAGAATTTAGTACACACGTGGTACGTGAAAGGAACCATGAACTTCTTTGGAGTAGACACAAAAAATGGCGGGCTTATTCCCTCAGCTTTACAAGATGAACAAAACTCCAAAACAATGAGCAGTACCTTTTCTGCTTTCGATGTTGGATTCGTTCCAGGTTACGCTTATGTGAACCGTTTCAAGAACTGGCAGATCGCAGGTTGGGCTGGATTCGGGCCAGTCATTCAAGCAAAATACTACCAAGTAAACGGTGATTTTCGTGGCTTTTTAGGACTCGCACCTCGTTACGATATCCGGATCATGGGAGGCTACACCACACCTAAACATTTTCTATTCGTTGTGACAGATTTTGACAATAAATCGATTCGTTTTAATGAATTGATCTACCGCCAATCCTTTTACACCATTAAACTCGTGGGAGGTTATCGATTCCCAATTAAGGAAAGTAAAAAAAGTGATTTCTTAGACCGAATCAAATTGTAAAATTGAAAGTGCTTTTGTTTTTTCCAGATTCAATGACAATTTGATAATCCCCTTTTTTAGGGAAATTGAAGACAAACCCACCATTTAAAGGTGTCGGCGAGAAAAAGTTACGGTATGCATCTTGCACCGTGATTTTCACATCCGCTGGATTTACGCCATTGTACAACAATTGATATGTGCCGGCTTGATCTTTCATAGGTTGAATTGGTACAAAGGAAAGGAACCCTAGTTCTTTCGCTGCGTGTTTTTTATTAAACACATAGCGGACTTTTTTCTTGATTTGCAGTTCTGAAGTATCTTCGCCTTCATTCCAAAAATTCCAAGGATATTTTAGGGGAGTGGTTTTCTTAGTCCCAAGGAATTTAATTGCTTTATACTCATTATCCGAAGTTAATTTCCAAACACGAATGTAATCGACTTGATAATCTGCTGGGAATTTCGTTTTCTCATTTGGACCGGGATTGAACGCAAATCCGTCGCGAGCTACAGCCATATTTGCAATGACATTCATCGGCGTATCGAAATCACCCGCATAATGAGAAACGGGCACACCATTGACATAATACGTTAAGGAATTTGGCAGCCAAACACCAGAATAGGTTACATACTCATCCGTTAGTTTTTTGTCCATTTTCACCCATCCACCCCAGTTTTTGGGTAAGCCGAAGGGTTTTGTGAAGACCTTTTCACAGGAATCCGGACAATGTACATCGATGTGTACTTCATTGGGACGTTCCCCTTTCATTTCCATGAAATCTATTTCATCTTTTTGATTTTGTCCAAATAACCAAAATGCTGGCCATAATCCTTGTCCGGATGGAGCCTTCGCTCGGATTTCAAAATATCCATAACGAAACGATTGCTTGCTCCAAATGCACGAGGTCAAGTAATCCAATTTAACGCCATTCCCTTGGATTTCTAAACCATGTTTTTTCGCTTCTTCGTGGTTGATCATCCAATCTTCTACCGGATAAAATCCTTTGTTTTCATTGACTTTCATATGCAAAACACCTTCTTGCTGACTCAACATTTCTGGTGAAGCGTATTGTTTTTGATCAGCCAGTAGTCCACCCCAAGGATAACGCTTATGCCATTTTGATTCATCGACATTTGCCCCTTCAAAATCATCACCAAAATGATAATTCCATGAAACAATTTCATCCGTCTTGATCTGAAACATGCGGGGCTCTAACTGAGCATGTAATTGCCCAGCGAACAAAAAAAGAATGATCAATTTTCTCATCAGTACTTGATAAAAATATTTTTTGCTTCTGTAAAGAATCGTAGTGCTTCCCATCCGCCTTCACGTCCTACACCCGAGGCTTTTACTCCTCCGAATGGCGTTCTTAAATCGCGAACGAGCCAAGCATTCACCCAAACGATACCAGATTGCAGTTCATCTGCCACACGATGTGCACGGTTCAAATTGGATGTCCAAATGGTTCCTGCTAATCCATATTCCGTTGAATTAGCCATCATCAACGCTTCTTCTTCTGTGTCAAACGGTGTGATCGTTACCACCGGTCCGAAAATTTCTTCTTGGTTGGTTCGACAATCGTAAGCGAGTCCTTCGATAATGGTTGGTTCAATGTAATATCCTTGTTCATAAGGCGCTGCCAGGTGAACGCGTTTCCCACCCGTTAATACGGTTCCTCCTTCTTGTTTTGCTAATTCGATGTAAGAAAGGACTTTTTCCATGTGCGACTCTGAAACGATTGCTCCCAATTTTGCATCTGGATCACTCGGAAAAGAAACCTTGGATTTCGATACTTTGGCGACAAATGCTTCTTTGAATTTCTCATAAATCGGACGTTCGACAAATATGCGTGATCCACACAAACATATTTGACCTTGATTGGCAAAAGAAGAACGAATGGTTGTGCTTAGCATGTCATCAAAATCACAATCTGCAAAAATGATGTTAGCATTTTTTCCACCTAATTCCAAAGATAATTTCTTGAACATTGGTCCTGCGGTGCGAGCAATGTACTCCCCCGTTTTGGTTCCACCCGTAAACGAAATCGCTTTGATTTTAGGATGTTTCACAATGGCATCTCCAACTTTGGGTCCTGTACCGTGTAGAATATTTAATACACCTGCTGGCATTCCTGCTTCATGCGCAATTCTTCCCAATAAGTAAGCTGTGTATGGTGTGATTTCTGATGGTTTGGCAATGACGCAGTTTCCTGCGGCTAAAGCCGGAGCGATTTTCCAAGAAAACAAATACAAAGGTAAGTTCCACGGAGAAATACATCCGACGATGCCTATTGGTTTGCGCGTGGTAAAGTTGATGCCAACTCCCTCCATGAGGTGTGATTCAGAAGCGAAATGTGTGATGGCTGTCGCGAAGAAATGGAAATTCGAAACCGCTCGAGGAATGTCCACGTGTGCTGCTAACGAAACAGGTTTCCCGTTGTCCCGACTTTCCGCTTGAACAAATTCATCCATGTTTTTTTCAATGCCTTCAGAGAGGCTAACGAGTATTTTACTGCGCTCTTCAATCGACATTTTAGACCAAATAGGAAATGCTTTTTCAGCGGCTGCTACTGCATCCAACACATCTTCTTCATCCGAATCCGGAATTAAAGCGTAAACTTGTCCCGTTGCCGGTTCATAATTGTCGATGTATTGTCCATTTTTCGGTGGAACATAGGTCCCATTGATGAAATTTTGCAGCTTTTCCATTTGACTTCATTTGAGCTACAAAGTTGGAAAAAAGAAACGGAAAATAAAGGGAATATTCGTGTTCGATTCCTTTTGACTAATTTTATTCCCGATTATGACTATCCAAGAAGCACAAAAAACCATCGATGAATGGATCAAAACGGTTGGTGTCCGTTATTTTGACGAATTGACGAACACCGCAATTCTCATGGAGGAAGTAGGAGAAGTTGCTAGAATTATGGCGCGACGTTACGGAGAACAAAGTGAAAAAGAAAGCGACAAAAACAAGGACCTAGGCGATGAATTAGCTGACGTGCTTTTCGTTGTGATGTGTCTTGCGAACCAAACAAATATTGATTTGGAACAAGCGCTTAAAGAAAATTTAAAAAAGAAAACAATCCGAGATGCCGACAGACATCTTTCAAATAAAAAAATCAATCCATGAGCGATTTAATCGATCAAGTCATCAAACAATTAAAATCTAGATCTTCTCTTGTGGTTCATGCCGAACCAGAAGAATACTTAGATCATTTGTGGCCAATTGTCGATGATATTATTCTTCATCCGGAAGAAGGTTCTCCACGTGCCATTATCGTTTGTGCAAACAATGATGATGCGCGTCACATCGAAGAATACTTTCAAAAGGCAGCGAAAGCAAAAGACCTGACCGTTGATTTAGTCGTGGAAAAAGGAAATAAGCTCAAACAACGAAACGATTTATTCGATGGTACAGAAATCATTGTTGGAACAACACGACGCGTGTGCGAAATGTATTTTCAGAATGGCTTTAACATCAAAAAATTGAAATTATTCATCGTATTAAACATGGATGATCAAATGCGTGCAGGACAAAAAGGATTCGTGGCACGTCTCGCAGAAAGTTTACCGAAATGCAAGCACGTATTGTTCGCTCGAAATAGTGACGATGAACGCATGACCGCTTACATGGAAGAATTCCTTGTGAACTATTCCACCCTTGATTTATCTGAATAATATGTCTAGAGAAACTGAACTCCTTCAAAACTTACGTCCAGACGTATTCACTGAAAATGAACATGCAGCGCCAATCGAACGTTTTCAAAACGAAGTTTTACGTCCCATTCTGAAGTTTCAACATGACATGTTTGTTATTGAATCAAAATCCAATGTCATTCTCGATCATTGTTTCAAACGAACGATTCAAGAAGAACAACGCGCTGAGGTGAAAAACGTTTTCGCAAAGAATACAGGAATTAAATATCAGTTTATTGGTATGGTTACCGGACTTATGACCAGTGAAGAATTTCAACAATACCAATTGAACAAATCCGATTTCGATAAACGAATTACAGCAATGGTGATTGAACGCTTGATTGATTCGAGACGATAAGAACTTAAATCATATCAAACGCGGCAATATACATGGGGTTTTCAGGCTGAAAATCACCACGAATGACTACATCCACCGGGGAGACTCCTAAAATACGGTGCATGATTCCCCAGTTCATCTGATCTTTTAACTTAAGATAAAGTGGATCTCGTTCATCGTTCCACCAAAGCATCATTTGACGATTTTCCAAATTCAATACACCCGCTAAAAAAGCTTCGAGAACTTCTGGACTTTCATCCGCTAAACAAACCGCTTCAGGAACCAAAAACTGGTGATTTTTAACATTGACCAATTTCCGAAAGACGGGTAAATATGGTAGCACTTTGACAAACACTCCTCCCAATTTTCCGGGAAGCCGACTAATTTCCCACGTGACATTCGTAAACTTGGCCAAAGCCAATAATTTTCCATCAGGAGAGCGCCAACAATGGATGGATCCATCCTTCAGGTATTCTTCAAAATATGCGGTGTGTTGTTGGTATTTGGAACGAATCCAATCAAGGTGTTCCGTTTGAATCGCTTCTTTACTTAAGCCTGTCAATTGTTTTGGATACACACGGCTAAAGGTTTGTGTGGACAATTTTGCCTTGGTTTGAAATCCGAATTGCTCACTCATCCATTTGCTTCGTGCGTTGCGTGCATCAATGTACGCGTAACACATGTTGAGCTGACCAGGGTGTTCCTGCTCTACGCGTTGAAACACTCCTTCGATTTCTTGTTTTAAGGCCGATTTCTGTATGTTTTGACGCGCTTTTCCTTTCGATTGGAAACGTTTATCAAAAGCAAAATAACGCAAATACAAACCAAATGATCGCTTGCAAAAAGTAATATTTGCTAATAAATGGTCATTGCGTTTTAAAGAAAAACAAAGTGGGGAATCTGTTTGATAAATGCGGTCCTTGACATCCAAATGACGGTACATCGCTCCGTTCGTACCAAGTGTGGTTTCCTCCAGTAATTGAACCAACTCCGGTGTAATATGCTCCGAAAATTCAAATTTCATCGGAATCCGAATTTAGCTCAAGAAAATTCGTCAAAAATTGATCTAATTCCTGCAATGTTCCTGTTTGTAAGTGATGAAAAACGGGGATGTCTTGAGAAGTCAAAAACGCAGTCGTTGATGAACCCCAAGCCAAACAATTCGCTTCGTTCGGCAGTTGATTGTGTTCCAAAAATGCCTTCGCATTACTTGGACTCGAAAAAATATAGAGGTCACAAGGAGAAATAGACTTGGAAATCGAAGTAGTTCTATAAACGACGATTTCGGTTTTCTGATTAATTGGAATGACACTCGAATATGTATTTAAACTTTGTTCGCTCTTTGGAAAAAGTACATGGCGCTTTCCTAACCATTTTTTAAAGGTCTGCGCACTTTCATTTGGATTCCCTGCGTTTGCTGCAATGAAATCACATGAAATCTGAAATTGATTCTTTAGTTTCTCGGCTGTTTCTTGTCCAGCACAAGCGTATTGAAGTTTTAAAGGAATTGTAGGTTCTTGATTTAAATAGTATGCCGCTGCGCGTATGCTCGAGAAAAAGATGACCTCGCAGGCAAGGTTTTTATCAAATGAAATAGGCTCAAAGTTTACCAATGATTCCGAGATTAATTCTCCACCGTTGGAAGCGAATACTTGAAGTGTTTTTCCAACTTCTTGAATTGGACGCGAGATAAAAATACGGTGCGGTATCACTTTTTTAATTCCTGTACAATTTCTTGTGCCAATGCCGTTTCTTGTCCTGCGACATATCTGTACACCATGTTTTCTGCCGCTTCCTTCGCTGAAGGAGCATAGGAAACATAAACTTGGTCTCCGACACAATAAACGCCTAATGGCAATTGACAACCACCGTCCATTTGACGAAGAACAGAACGCTCTAATCCAATGCGCGTTGCCACTTCGGTATGATGTAATTTTTGAAGGATTTCTGTTGTCACAACATCATCCACACGTGTTTGTAAACCAAGAACACCTTGAGCTGGTGCTGGAATAAACGAAGTTGGATCTAAAACGATTGTTTCTAAATCCGATAAATCCAATTCCAAACGCAGAACACCTGCACGCGCCAATAAAATCGCATCGTATTGACCTTGACGCAGTTTATCGATTCTTGTGGGAACATTTCCACGTAGTTCTTTGATTTCTAAATCCGGACGTTGAGCGATAATTTGTGCTTTTCTTCGAGCGGAAGAGGTTCCAATTACAGCATTTGCTTTCAGATTCCATGCTTGACCAGCATCAACCGCTTCACGTCTCATCAATAATAACTCAGAAGCATCCTCACGGTAAGAAACGGCTGCGATATGCAATCCTTCAGGTTGCGTCGTTTCTAAGTCCTTGTGGGAATGAACCGCCAAATCTACTTCGCCGTTTAAAAGCGCTTGTTCAATTTCTTTGGTGAAAAATCCTTTTCCTTCCAATTTATCGAAACTGAGGTCTTGAATACGATCACCTTGCGTAACAATGATTTGAATACTGACCTCGCATCCAATCTCTTCCAATTGACGACGCACGAAATGAGCTTGCCATAAAGCGAGGTCACTACCACGTGTGCCAATTCGGATCTTAGGATTAGTTTGCATTTTTGAGGATAATTTCTTTGGCTAATTTCATCGGACCAGAAATGTATTTTTTCTCCATGTAACCGATGATTTTGTCTAATAATTCTTTTGCTTGTGGATCGAGTTGGTCTAAGTCCTCACGGAACACCGTCTCGTAGGCCATGTTTTTAATTTCCTTCACTTGTTGCGGAACATCCTTCATGGCAATTTCTACTTTTCGTTCCCTGAACAAATTCTCAAAGGCTTCCATAGAAGCGGCGATGATTTTCTCCACATGAAGAATTTCTTTCGAACGCTCTTTCAAGTTTTCGTTAGAAATTTTTTGCAAATATTCGATGGATAAATAATTAATCGGATGTGCGTCTAAAATGGAAGCGTCTAAATCCTGAGGAATCGCTAAATCGATGATCACACGTTCATGCGCTTCATCTTGTAATAAAAAGGCGTATAATTCTGGCGTCAATACATGGTGCTTCGCAGCCGTACAGGTTATGATGACATCAAATCCTTTGTCAAATTTCCCCAATTCAGAAAGTGCATATGCGGATCCTTTGATTTCATTGGCTAACTTCTCAGCGCGTTCGTGTGTTCGGTTAAACACATGGAAATTTCGAAAACCATGCTTCTTTAAAAAGCGACACATCGTTGTGTTCGTTACTCCTGCCCCAACGATGAGAATACGAGCATCCAGTGGAATGTTCATTTGTTTCATGTGGTGATAGGCCAAAGAGACAACAGACACTGGTTTCGTTGAAATAGACGTTTCCGTGTAAACCTGTTTGGCGCATTGAATGACTTGTTTCATCAACAAGCGAATGAAATCACCTGTTAATCCTAAATCTCTGCAATGTTCGTATGCTAGTCGAACTTGTGTGATGATCTCTCGTTCACCAACAATCATAGAATCAATGGAGGAGGCAACAGAAAGTGCATGTTTTACCGCTGTTTTTCCGGAGTACATTTCCGCACGGTGTACAAACTCTTCTAATTGAATCGGAACTAATTTCGGATAAATCAACGATAGAATTTGGTGGACATAATCCTCATCGAGTTTGTGCTGTTTGACAAACGTGATTTCGACACGATTACAGGTAGAGAGAAACTGAAGTTCATTGAGTTTCAATGCCTGCTTTAAACGATCTAAAAGCCCTAATTGATCTTCTTTCTCAATGTGTAATAAACCAATTTTGTTGACGTCTAAATTTCGATGCGTAAATGCGATAATATGTAGGTCCTTCAACACAATGATTGTCTTTGAGAGCAAAAGTACATGCACACTAAAGTTGTAATGTCATGGAAATGTCATATTCGATTATTTAGAATACATTCAAATAACACCTTTAGGCTGTATCTTCGTGACATGAAAGACGTAGAACTTATTTTATTTGACCTAGGCGGAGTGCTCATAGATATTGATTATCAAGCTACTGAAAGAGAATTCATTCAATTAGGCACGCTTGACTTTCAAGAAAAGTATACCCAATTTCAACAAAATCAACTTTTTGACTTGTTTGAAACAGGCCAAATTTCTGCGCAACATTTCATCAATAAACTACTTGATGCCACTCAAAAGGGAACAAGTCCGAATGAAGTTGTGCATGCCTGGAATGCAATGATTTTAAGCTTTCCTTTAAAGAAGGTGGACTTATTGGTGGAATTATCAAAAAAACAGCGAATAGCTCTGTTGAGTAACACCAATGAATTACATATGGTTGAAGTAAAAAGAGCATGGGCGAAAGTGAGTAAGGTGCCTTTTGAGTCCTTGTTTGAAAACGTTTTTCTTTCACATGAAATCAAGCAACGAAAACCCCATACGGATACTTTTCTTTGGGTGTGTGACCAACTCCATGTGTTACCGAGTAAAGTGCTGTTTATTGATGACAGTCCACAGCACATCTCCGGAGCAAAAGAAGCAGGATTGCAGACCTTTTATTATCAAGAAGAGGCGGATTTCTACGCGCTTTTTTCCTGACAAATTTCCACCAATAATGAACCAGTTAACTTTGGATGAAGGAAAGCAATTTGCTTGTTATCTGCTCCATCTTTAGCTACTTCGTGAATGAGCTGGAATCCAGCCGCTTGAAGTCGAGCAATTTCTGATGCTATGTTTTCCACTTCAAAAGCGACATGGTGAAATCCAGGTCCATTTTTACTTAAGAACTTCGCTATAGGTGATTCCTCATTTGTCGCTTCCAATAATTCTATTTTCGATTCGCCAATTTGAAAAAAGGCAGTCATCACACCCTCAGAGGCAACACCTTCTCTTTTGTAGCAATTCGTATTTAAAAGTGCCTCATACAGTGGAATAGCTTCTTCTATATTCTTCACGGCAATTCCGAGGTGTTCAATGCGTTTCATTATTCGGCGATTTTAATAAATTTTTCTGTTTGATTGTCAAAGTTGATAAAGTAAACCCCGCTGACTAAATTCCGGCAATCTACCATGGTAGAAAATCCAACTTTCAATAAATTTCCATAGGCATCAAAGACTTCAAACTTTGTTTTCGCTTCTTTTCCTCCAACCTTAAAATATAAATTATCCCGAACTTTCGCTGGGGACATTTTCAAGGGAGAAAGACCCGAATTAAAAAAAACGGACTGTGAACTTCTTTTTTGACCTGAGTTGTCTATTTGAGAAACACGAATTTGATTTTTTCCGGAATGTGGCGTGATTTGAAAATGGTACGTATTCGATTGTTTTGTTCCCTTACCTTTCACTTGTCCTGCTTCTACCCAGCGATTCCAACGATACTGTTCAATGATGAAATCCAACGATCCAGCTTCGTCTGCGGTCGTCCAATTAATTGTTCCTGTTTTATCTGCGCTGATGGAGGTGCAGCGAAATGTACTTTTTGGCAACAGAATTTCCGGGTTCATAAATCGAGGCTCGCAACCTACTACATGTTCCAGTACCACGAATACATTTTCTCCTTTTTTCAACTGAAATAATTGGAAATTTATTTCAAAATGTGCGGATTGAATAGCAGCAGGAAGGATTTCACCATTTACAAGAACTTTCGTTATACAAAATCCAAATCCATCAGCTTGAGGCGGATTGTAAACAACCAGATTCTTGTCTTGAAAAGTTCCATCCAAAGACAACAGCTTTTCCTGAGAAAAGCATTGAAAAGAGGTAAAAAAGAAAACGAAAGTTACTAAAACCTGTTTCATCTTTATTCTGATTTTTACAACTAAAAATTCAACATCGAAAATACAAATATACCCGAATCCGACTGATTCCATTACTTTTGTATATATGTTATACATCAAAGCATTACACATCATCTTTATGGTTAGTTGGTTTGCCGGACTATTTTATATAGTACGCTTATTCATCTATTTCGTTGAGGCGAATGAACAAGAAGAGCCTAAAAAGAGCATTCTTCAGGAGCAATTTGAGATCATGCAAAAGAGACTTTGGTGGATCATTACTACGCCAGCAATGATCTTAACCGTTGTTTTTGGGACCATCATGATCATTGATCAGCCGGAATATTATCTGTCCCAACCGTGGATGCACATGAAGTTAGGTTTTGTTGGAATATTACTCATCTACCACTTCTATTGTCAAAAAATGATGAAACAATGTCAGCGAAGATCCATTCGTTGGACCTCGGGTAAACTTAGGTTATGGAATGAATTGGCTACACTTTTACTCGTTGCTATTGTGTTCCTTGTCAGTATGAAAAATTCATTGAATTGGATTTACGGAACACTCGGATTCTTCGGAGTAGCAATCCTATTAATGATTGGGATTCAGTTTTACAAGAAATTGAGGAAAACTCGCCACTGATTTGTTCAAAAATTAAGTTGTTTCTTTAGAAAGTTTACCTAACTTTGCAAAAAATTTTACAACTCGCTTAAAGAATCGCTAATGCAACAATTCAGCAAACTTTCATTTTTGATGCGGAAAGTCGCCATTTTACTTGCTTTTGTGGGGATTTCAGGATTCTCCTTTGCAAACGAAGAAAAAGAATTCAATGTAAGTGAGATGATCATGCATCACATTAAAGATGCGCACGAATGGCATCTTTATGGTCCAGAACATGGTGGTACGAGCATCTATTTACCGATTATTTTAATGGATAATGGTTTAAAAATGTTTAGTTCAAGTCATTTTTACCATGGTAAACCAGTTAAAGTTAAAGGTAAGGAACAAGGGGTTAGCTTGCATTATGTAAAAGGTGTTGGGCCAGCTGACGGATATGCCATGTACCACGAAGAAATATACAAATTAAATGCCGCAGGCGAATTACATTTCGATGGTGAACACCCTCACAATGCTCAGCCATTAGATTTCTCAATTACAAAAAATGTGATGTCCTTATTAATGGGTGCATTTTTAATCTTGATAGTCATGTTCAGTGTAGCGAAATTCTACCGTAAAAATGGCGCTGTTGCTCCCAAGGGTATAGCGAAATTCTTCGAGCCGATTATCGTTATGGTACGTGATGACATTGCAAAGGCAAACATTAACGAGCACAAATACGAGAAATACGTTCCTTATTTATTAACTATTTTCTTCTTTATTTGGTTCAATAACATGTTGGGATTGATTCCATTCTTGCCAGGTGGGGCTAACTTAACCGGAAACATTACCGTGACTTTATTCTTGGCGGTTTGTACACTTGTTGTTACCTTATTTTCTGGAAACAAAAACTATTGGGGTCACATTTTTTGGATGCCAGGGGTTCCAGTTCCGATGAAATTCTTCATGATGCCGATTGAAATCATTGGTATTTTCACAAAGCCTTTTGCTTTAATGATTCGTTTGTTTGCGAACATTACCGCAGGACACATTATTGTTTTAGCATTGATTTCCATCATCTTCGTAAATAAAAACATTGCTTGGGCAGGATTGTCCGTGCCGATGGCATTATTTATCTCGATTTTGGAAGTTTTAGTTGCGTTTTTACAAGGATTCCTTTTTGCAATGCTATCAGCATTGTTTATTGGAGCTGCAGTAGAAGAAGCGCATCATTAATTAGTAACCTTTTAATTCAAATATAATGACAGGAATGTTCGGTAGT
>CAIRMS010000134.1 GCA_903879765.1 uncultured Flavobacteriales bacterium | reverse complement strand
GTATTACAAAAAACGCATTTATTGCACCATTAATCATCGTTTTACTTTCACTTGGACTTTCGATTTCTACGTTTTTAAGTAAAATGGATGTTTCATTGAAAACAAATAATATGCTTATCGCCGCTATTCTACCAACAATAGCAATTTTTGCATTAATTTTCAATCCATTTGCAGGATTTCTAGTGCCAACCTATGGCTACTACCTATTGAATATTTCATTTATCATGATCATTGTATTTCGTGTGTATTACATGTTCAATGCAAAGAAAAATGAAGCATAAACTATAATTACAACATTAAGAATCAATTTAAAGATCCAAGCATGAAAAACACAGCACTATCACAGAAACACATTGACCTTGGAGCGAAAATGGTTCCTTTCGCAGGATACAATATGCCTGTTCAATACGAAGGAGTCAATGCGGAACATGAAACAGTGCGCACTGCAGTAGGTGTTTTTGATGTTTCTCACATGGGAGAGTTTGTTTTACGTGGTCCAAATGCCCTGGCTTTGATCCAAAAGTTTGCTTCAAACGATGCATCTGTTTTGTTTGATGGAAAAGCACAATATTCTTGCATGCCAAATGGCAAAGGTGGAATTATAGACGACTTAATCATCTACCGCGTGAATGCTGAAGAGTATTTCATCGTTGTGAATGCCTCAAATATTGAAAAGGATTGGAATTGGATTTCTTCTTTGAACGACTTGGGTGTTGAAATGGAAAATCTTTCAGATCAATACAGTTTGCTTGCAATTCAAGGTCCAAAAACCGCTGAAGCGATGCAGTCTTTGACGGACATCGATTTATCCAACATGACTTATTACACCTTCCAACACGGAACGTTTGCAGGAATTGAAAACATCATGATTTCTGCAACCGGTTATACCGGTTCAGGCGGATTTGAGGTGTATGTGAAAAATGAAGACGCTAATAAATTATGGGATGCAGTTTTTGCAGCTGGAGCTGATTTTGGCATCAAACCAATTGGTCTTGCAGCGCGTGACACACTTCGTTTAGAAATGGGCTTCTGCTTGTATGGAAATGACATCGACGACACAACTTCTCCATTAGAAGCTGGTTTAGGATGGATTACGAAATTCACGAAAGATTTTACCGATGCTGAATTCTTAGCAAAACAAAAAGAAGCAGGTGTTACACGTAAACTAGTCGCTTTCGAAATGATTGACCGTGGAATTCCTCGTCATGACTATCCGATTTTAGACGCAGCTGGAACGGTAATTGGAAAAGTTACTTCTGGAACGATGTCCCCAAGTATGAAATTAGGGATTGGACTTGGCTATGTAACAGTTGATAACAGTAAATTGGACAGTGAAATCTTCATTGACATTCGCGAAAAAGGAGTAAAAGCAAAAGTAGTGAAATTGCCTTTCTACAAAGCGTAACCTCTTTCTTCCAACGCTTTTCTTAGTTCATCTGCAAAGATTCCCGTTGGATTCCTCGCATATGCTTGTCGAATTCCCTTTAGCGAACGAATATCGTATAAATACACCTCCTTGTGCTGATCCTTTATCCATGAGGTTTCTTGTGTGTTAATGGCCGAATTTCGCACAACCAATCCTTTGATTAAAGGATAATTCAGGATGATTTCTTTTCCTTCTTCGACATCATCTATTGAATAAAAGGTATCGTATTGCTGTGCTAAATCATTTAACCAATATTTATAGGAACAGATTATTTTTACACGTGTTTTAAATCCAGTTAATTGATCTTCTAATGCAATCATTAATTGTTCAAAATCAACGTTTTCATTTTGGCAGGAATTGACCTGTTTCAAATCTAAAAACAAGGTTTGATCCTCATTTAGAAGAGGCAAAACATCCATCAATTTCACCAGTTTTTCTTGCTTCAAGGTTTGATAGGATAGCTCTGACAACTGCAAGTCGCTCTCTTCTGAAACGCATCCTTGCCCATCAGTCTCTGCCTCCAACCATTCATCGTGATACAACCACAAAGTCCCATCAGCACTTAAACGCACATCTACTTCTACCCCATTTGAAGTTGGTAAATTCAGTGCGAGCAAAACTGCTTCTTTCGAATTGTCGTGATAAATCGAATTATCCATACTCAAGCCCATTCCAGCATGACCAAAAACGAGGATGTTTTTTACATGCTCACTTTTAGTACACGCAAAAAGGATGAAAAGAAGGAAGGCGTAATTAACGAAGCGCATACTGAACTCCAAGTTTAAAGTGATAATTCCAAGTGAATTGCTGATTCTTTTGATTCAAATATGTGAACGTTTCTGTTGTCGGACCGAAGCTTGTTTCTTGAAAAAATTGCCATTGATTACCTAGTACAAAGCGATAGCCAAGTGACGCATGAAGATACGAAAAGCGCGTTCCAAAAACATGCGTATCTGCAGAAAATACGCATACTGGACCAAAGGAAACACGGTGAAATTTCCAAAGCCGAGCATAATCCATGGAAACTGTCGGCGCAAAAATATATTGCGTTGTTTTTTGAGGTGAAAACCCAAGATTAACGGCGAACAGGTTTTTATTCTGTTCAAATTGAATCCGAGCATTTGAAAACTGATTGAATTTCTGGAATTCCTGAATTAGTCCAACGCTCCAAAATCTAGATTCAACAGTGTTTTGCGCCTGACAAAAACAGAAAGTACAAAGAAAAAAAAAGCTAATTATTAGTCGATTAATCACCGTACAAAGGTGCTGAAAATTCCGAAAATAAAACAAAAAAAAATCCCGCCAAAGACGGGATTTTCATAT
This sequence comes from uncultured Flavobacteriales bacterium, assembly GCA_903879765.1. Lineage (GTDB taxonomy): Bacteria > Bacteroidota > Bacteroidia > Flavobacteriales_D > Crocinitomicaceae > UBA952. The sequence continues at coordinate 1,187 of CAIRMS010000134.1, read as the reverse complement.
TTCTGAATGGGATATTATACCAAACCTTGATCGATCATTGAATCTGCAACTTTCACAAATCCAGCGATGTTTGCTCCTTTTACGTAATCTACGTATCCAGCTTCATCTTTACCATACTTAACACAAGCTTCGTGAATAGAAACCATGATGCCATGTAAACGTTGGTCAACTTCTTCAGCTGGCCATGAAAGGCGAAGTGAGTTTTGAGACATTTCCAATCCTGAAGTTGCTACCCCACCAGCGTTAGATGCTTTTCCTGGAGAGAACAATACTTTCGCATGTTGGAACGCCAAAATTGCTTCTGGAGTTGAAGGCATATTTGCTCCTTCAGCTACACAAATTACACCGTTAGAAACAAGTACTTTCGCCTCGTCACCGTTCAATTCGTTTTGTGTTGCACAAGGTAAAGCGATGTCTACTTTCACTTCCCAAGGACGTTTACCAGCGATGAACTTAGCAGAGGAGTATACGTTACAGTATTCAGAGATACGTCCACGTTTCACATTTTTCAATTCCATTACGAAAGCCAATTTTTCTGCGTTGATTCCGTCTGCATCATAGATATACCCTTCTGAATCCGACAAAGTAACCACTTTCGCTCCTAATTGTGTTGCTTTCTCACATGCGTATTGTGCTACGTTTCCAGAACCTGAAACCGCTACCACTTTACCATTGAATGAATCACCTTTTGTCGCCAACATTTCTTTCGCGAAATAAACTGTTCCGTAACCCGTCGCTTCTGGACGAATCAATGATCCACCCCAATTGCGTGCTTTTCCTGTTAAGACACCTGTAAATTCGTTGCGAATTCTTTTGTATTGTCCGAACATGTATCCGATTTCACGTCCACCAACACCGATATCACCCGCAGGAACATCCGTATCAGCACCAATATGACGAGATAATTCCGTCATAAATGATTGACAAAATTTCATCACTTCGTTGTCTGATTTTCCTTTTGGATCAAAATCAGAACCACCTTTACCACCACCCATAGGAAGTGTTGTCAATGAATTTTTGAAAATTTGTTCGAATCCTAAGAACTTAAGGATTGATAAATTTACCGATGGATGGAAACGTAATCCCCCTTTATATGGACCTATTGCAGAGTTAAACTCAACACGGTAACCTCTATTTACTTGAACTTCACCTTTGTCATCAATCCAAGGAACTCGGAAAATAATGGT
>CAIRMS010000133.1 GCA_903879765.1 uncultured Flavobacteriales bacterium | reverse complement strand
ATTCGTCATTTCCGTGAGGACTTTGAGTGGCACGTGACGCATCCTGCGGAAGCACAAACAAGAAATTATGGTTTAATCCAACCTCGTGTTGAAGAGATAAAAGCGCTATGATTAAAGTAACGATTGACGATATTGAAGTAGAAGTAGAACCGGGTACATCGATTCTGAATGCCGCTCGTCAAATTGGTGGCGAAGTTGTTCCACCTGCAATGTGTTATTACAGCAAACTTCCAGGAACTGGAGGAAAATGTAGAACATGTTTAGTAGAAGTTGCAGCGGGATCGACTGCTGACCCACGTCCAATGCCGAAGTTAATGGCTTCTTGTTCTACGTCAGTGATGGATGGAATGATTGTAAAAAACAAAACGAGTCAACGTGTTCACGATAACCGTGGCGGTGTTGTTGAGTTTTTGTTAATCAACCATCCTTTAGATTGTCCAATTTGTGACCAAGCTGGTGAATGTCACCTTCAAGATTTAGGATACGAACATGGTTCTGCAAAAACACGCTACCGTGAGGAAAGAAGAACCTTTGATCCTATCGATATTGGTAACAAAATCAAATTGCACATGAATCGTTGTATTTTGTGTTACCGTTGTGTGCATGTAGCCAATCAATTGACAGATTCTCGTGTTCATGGTGTGATGCACCGCGGTGAACATGCAGAAATCAGTACATACATTGAAAATGCAGTAGACAATGATTTCTCTGGAAACATGATTGATGTTTGTCCAGTTGGAGCTTTGACTGACAAAACTTTCCGATTCAAAAGCCGTGTTTGGTTCTTGAAACCAATGGAAGCAGAATGTACTTGTACAAAATGTTCAGGAAAAGCTGTTGTTTGGATGTTTGGAAATGAAATTTACCGTGTTACTGCCCGCAAGGATAAATACGGTGAAGTAGAAGACATCGAAGACAAAACAGCATGGATTTGTAACGATTGTCGTTTTGAGAAAAAAGACCCGAGCGCTTGGAACATTACTGGTCCACGCAAAATCGATCGTCACTCGGTGATTTCTCAAGGGAAATACGCTACAAAAATTGATAAAGGACTAAATAAAATTGGATAATGGATACAGCAATGCTCATAGAAAAATCAGCTTTGGTATTATTGCTTTTCCTCATTTCACTTGGAGTAGCAGCATATCAAACGTATTTTGAACGAAAATTAGCGGCATGGATTCAAGACCGTGTAGGTCCGGATCGCGCTGGACCATTTGGAATCCTTCAACCAATTGCCGATGGAACAAAAATGTTCTTAAAAGAGGATTTCATTCCAGCAAAAGCAGATAAATGGTTATTCATTATCGGACCTGGAATATCGATGTTTACGGCACTTATTACTAGTTCTGTCATTCCTTGGGGAACAAATTTGAACCTCTTTGGACGTGACATCAGTTTGCAAGTAGCCGACTTTAACATTGGAATTTTATTTGTATTCGGAGTAGTTTCTATTGGAGTTTACGGAATCATGATTGGTGGATGGGCTTCTAATAACAAATACTCTCTTTACGGAGCGATTCGTGCGTCTTCACAGATGATTTCTTACGAATTAGCAATGGGGATTTCAGCCATTACGATTGTGATGTTAACGGGAAGCTTAAGTTTGAATGACATCGTTCAAAGTCAGCACGGAATGAATTGGAACGTCTTTTACCAACCATTGGCATTCTTTATCTTCTTTATTACCTCACTTGCAGAGTTAAACCGCGCACCTTTCGATTTACCAGAATGTGAATCTGAGTTAATTGGTGGATACCACACGGAATACAGTTCCATGAAATTAGGATTGTACTTATTCTCTGAATATACATCTATGTTCGTTTCTTCAGCAATTATGGCTGTTTTATTCTTCGGAGGATATAACTTCCCAGGAATGGATGCTTTCTCAGGAAACACATTGGCGATTTTAAGTATCGCAGCATTTGCATTGAAAATATTCTTGTTCATCTTTGTGATCATGTGGATTCGTTGGACCATTCCTCGCTTCCGTTTTGATCAATTGATGCACCTTGGATGGAAAGTATTAATTCCTGTTGCGATTGTCAACATGTTGATTACCGGCTTAGTAGTAGCGTGGAATCAAGGATGGATGTAAAAGAAATAAAAAATGGAAAGTTTAACTAATAGAAAGAAAGTCGTTTCTGACAAGCCCATGACTTTATGGGAAAAAATCTACATTCCTGCGATTGTTGGTGGTATGATGACAACGATGAGACACATGCTTCGTCGTCGTAAAACGATTAAGTATCCAGAAGAAACACGTGTATTCGCTCCAGTTTACCGTGGACAACACGTATTAAAAAGAGATGAGCAAGGACGTGAAAACTGCACCGCATGTGGACTTTGTGCCGTAGCGTGTCCAGCTGAAGCCATTACCATGACATCTGCTGAACGTGTAAAAGGTGAAGAACATTTATACCGTGAGGAGAAATATGCTTCTAGCTATGAAATCAACATGTTACGTTGCATTTTCTGTGGTCTTTGCGAGGAAGCATGTCCGAAAGAGGCAATTTTCCTTACTGACCGTATTGTTACAACAGAATTTGAACGCGATGAATTCATTTATGCAAAAGACAAGTTAGTAGAAGCTGTTGATGATCGCATCGATATTACAAAAAGACAATTCACCGGAAAAAGAACTGACAAATGAGTTTACAAATGATCTCCGTGATATTGGGAAGTTTAACGATTGCATCAGGTTTGATGGTCGTTTTAAGTAAACACCCAATTCGAAGTGTAATTTACCTAGTGATTACCTTCTTTTTTATCTCCGCCATGTACATTCTGATGAACGCACAGTTTTTAGCGATTGTGAACATGATTGTATACGCAGGTGCCATTATGGTCCTTTTCTTATTCGTTTTGATGTTGTTAAATCTGAACAAAGAAATGGAACCAGAAACCTCACGTATGAGTTTAATTACAGCTGTGATTGCAGGTGGCACCCTTTTTCTTGTGATGATTACCGCATTAAGAGATACATTTCAATATGGAAAAGGCTACGTGCAAGTTCCTGTTCAGGACGCTGGACTCGTAGAAAAATTAGGGAAATTGTTATTTTCAAAATACCTCGTGCCGTTTGAAATCTCTTCTATTCTATTCATCGCAGCGATGGTTGGAGCAGTATTGTTAGCGAAAAGAGAAAAACAAATCATCGACTAAGAAAAAAATTATGGAACAACTTAACAATATAGGAGCATCCTTAGATTTTTACATTTTCGTATCCATTGCTTTGTTTAGCATTGGGGCGATAGGTGTGCTCACAAGAAAAAACATGATTGTTTTATTGATGTGTATTGAATTGATGCTAAACGCAGTGAATTTGCTTTTAGTTACTTTCTCTACCTTCTTTGGAAATGGTGAAGCGCAAATATTTGTGTTCTTCATCATCGTCGTTGCTGCCGCAGAAGCTACCATCGGATTATCCATATTGATCATGGCATACCGCAATAGCAAATCCATCGACATCGAAATGTTCAACAAATTAAACGGTTAAGAAAATGGGAAAAGATCTGTTATTATTGACCTTGATTTCGTTGCCTTTAATTGGCGCTGCTATCAATGGTATGCTTGGAAAGAAGTTACCAAAATTAATCGTTGGTTCGCTAGCAACAATATTGGTGTTTGTTTCTTTCCTTCTCGGACTGACCTTGTTTTCAGGATTGGAAAAGACGACCATCGTTCATTTGTTTCAAGTAGCGAAATTTGATGATTTTACCTTAGATGCGAACTTTCAAATTGATTCTTTATCCATTTGGATGACCTTAATCATCACAGGAATTGGCTCATTGATTCACTTGTTCTCGATGGGCTACATGTGTCATGACGAAGGATACCACAAATTCTTCACGAATTTGAACTTGTTTATTTTCTCCATGCTCCTTTTAGTATTGGGAAGTAATTACTTCGTATTGTTCT
>CAIRMS010000132.1 GCA_903879765.1 uncultured Flavobacteriales bacterium | reverse complement strand
TTTCATATATCATTACAGTTGAAATGAATCGCTTCAAAGAAATACTTTTTGTAATTGGCCTAAGTTTTCTGTTTTTCGCAACAGTTCAACTCACCTTAACCATCTCGAAAAAACCGAGTGTCAAACAACGAATTCCAATCATGCAAGAGGCTAACTTTGAACTGAGCGCACAGCCAATAAACCTAATTAAGGAAATCATTTCAACAGAATTATTTGAAGTAAAAAATCAAGCATTTTTAAATGAACTTCATAAAATGACTTCTTCTAAAGGATCAACAACTAAATTAGGCGGCATTGAAGTTGATCTGCAGCAAGCAATGACTTTCCTGATGATTAAATCTAATACTTTTAACGGTCCGCTGGTTCACTTTCAATCCAACACCGAATCACCTAATCAAAAAATCAAAAAACACTATGTTCAACTCGGGAAAGATGTGTTCTATTCTCCCTCAACTTCGCTCACTTTTAAACAAGGTTCTTGGATACTAAATCAAGTAAAATGGAAAACAAGTACGATTTCCACAAATGAATTACTTGTACATCAACAGTTAAATGGTCAACTTTCTCAAGCAAAAATACATTGGAATGATGATGAATTGAGTTACACGACGAAAGAAATGGGAACCAATCAAAAAGTGATCTTAAGTCCACGATATTTTCATTACAGCAATCAATTCCCTAAAAAAGTGCTTACAGAAATTCCCGAGGTGTTTTCCCTACGTTGTCTGCTTGTCTCATTGGAATACATTTCCATCAATTACGACGGTGGTAAGCTAACAGAGGACCAACAATTTCCGTTTGCACCGTCCTTTGAAGTATTGTTAGAATACAAAAATCCATCAGCCATGGAAAGCGCTTTAGTCGCTGCTAAGAACGTTTATGATACATTGGAATGGAAAGAACAAGGCGTAAAAATGGGGAATCAAGAGATTTTCTTCAAAAGAACCAGCCCAAGAACACTTTATATCTGTTCTAACAAAGCACAGTTTTGCCCGAATGGGAATCCAAATTTGACACGTTGTAATACCGGATTTCTTTGCAAAGGTGATTTGGGTCGCTTAACAAGTATTAAAAATACGGGTTGGGCAGGACTTGTTTTAGACATGATTCCCGCTTTCAGAGCAAGCAAAGAGTTATTCGACGGGACAAAAGAAGTAAGTAGTTCTAAAAATGGCATGGTCATTACCTTCAAGCCTGGAAAAGATGTGCTTCATGAATTGCTTAAAACGCTCGTAGTTTACCGTCAGGAATAGTATTAGTTTCCTTCGAAACGATTAAAATCGTTTAAGTTTATTTCTCAAAAAATAATTAGTGAACCTTCTTCGTATTGAATGAAACTTAAATTCATTAATTATGAAAACCTACCTTTTTTCTTTTGAAAAGCTGGATGTTTGGAAGGATGCACATGCATTAGTTCTTTTAACATTTACAGCAACTAAAAAATTCCCAACTTCCGAGCGATTCGGATTGTCTAATTGGATGAAACAATCCAGCATTGACATTGTGAGTAACATTTCTTTGGGGAGCGGACCTGTTCCAAGGAAGGAACAAATCGTGTTTTACAAACAAGCTTATTCAGCGGGAATGGATTTGTTAAATCAAGCCTTGATTGCACGAGATCTGGGCTTTTTATCACCAGAACATTGCTTGGAATTCAGAGTCCACTTGGAAATGGTTACTGGAAAAATCCATGCATTGAGAAAAAGCGTATCCGCGAAAACGTTGGAGGCTGCTTAGTTTGATTTTCGTTTTTTGGATCAAAAAAAATCCCCTGACTTTATCGCCAGGGGATTTTCTATTTTTAACGCGTAAATAACATTTCTCGGAATTTCGGTAATGGCCAAAGCTCATCTTCCACGAGTAATTCCAATTTGTCAGCGTGATAACGAATCTCATCGAAATGTGATTTCACGTTATCACAATATGCAAGTGCTTTTTCCTCTGCATGCTCCAATTTATTCGCAATTTTACGTTGCTCCAACATCGCATCAGATGCCGTTTTCATTTTATTCATGTGCATGCTGAT
>CAIRMS010000131.1 GCA_903879765.1 uncultured Flavobacteriales bacterium | reverse complement strand
TTATCTTCGTGATCCCAAGAAATAAAAAAGGACTGCATAAAATCTACGCTTACTTCAATATTTTTAAGCGATTATTTAGCGAGCGCTATGATTTATTAGCACATTTCTCTGTTGACTGGAGGGGCGCTCTATTAGCAAGACTTCTAAATGTAGATATGTCTGTGTCTAGAAAGACAGCCCGTCGCGGTTATTTTTGGCATCAGTCCTTCGATTTTTTGGCGCCAGAGCTTGACACTGAAAGGCCGATGGCTGATCAGGATGTAGACTTATTAAGATCTAGCAATCTTTATAAAAAATATTCGGCACCCCCTTATGACTTAAGTATTAGTTCTAAGCTAAAAAACAAAGTCAATCTTTGGCTTAAAAATCATGACATACATTCAAATCACAAACTTGTTGTCATTCACGCTTCATCACGTTGGAAATTTAAAGAAATTCCCATAGGCACGTGGGCTAAGATTATTGATGCACTTATCCTAAAAAAAATAAATGTTGTGATCTCGGGCTCGCAAGATGATTTTAAAACAAATGCGTTGATCTTTAATTTATGTGAATCAAAGCCTGTCTTAACAAAAGATTTTTCGCTCGAAGATACCGCAGCACTTTATGAACGTGCTGATCTTGTATTGACGATTGATAGCATGTCTACCCATTTAGCAAGTGCTGTGAAAACGCCTGTGGTGAGTCTATTTGGACCTACGAATGAAAAAATTTGGGGGCCATGGAAAGGAACATATAAAGTGATTGGCTTAACAAGCGAAGATGCTGAAATGTTTGCCTGTAGACCTTGCGGGCAAGAAGGCTGCGAGGGAAGCCGAATTAGCCAGTGCTTGGTTCAGCTAGATCCCCAATTGGTTATTCATCAAGCATTGCTCATGCTAAAAAAACCTAGCTAGTAGCCATTTGAGTAAGAAGATACTCTTCGTAGTTGCCTGTGAAATCAATAATACGATCTTGTTTAATTTCTAGGATGCGAGTTGCAATTGAGCTTACAAATTCGCGATCATGACTCACAAAGAAAAGGGTGCCTTTAAACTTATCGAGTGCTGTATTAAGAGATTCAATGGATTCCATGTCCATGTGATTAGTTGGCTCATCCATGAGAAGCACATTCGATTTTGCAAGCATGAGTTTCCCGAAAAGCATACGCCCTTGTTCACCCCCTGATAATACCTTGACCGATTTTTTAGTGTCTTCTCCAGAAAAAAGAAGTCTACCTAAGATACTTCGAATGGCTTGGTCATCTTCGCCAGATTGCGCGCAGTCTTTCATCCAATCAAAGAGTGTCACATCTTTTTCAAAATCAGTCGCGTGATCTTGCGCAAAATATCCAATCTTAGCTTTCTCTGCCCATTTGATTTCACCATGGTTAGGTTTGATGTCACCCACTAAAGCTCGTAGAAAAGTGGTTTTACCAATACCGTTTTCACCAATCACTGCAATACGTTCACCAGCCTCTACCAGTAGATTAAAGTTTTTAAATAATTCGGAATCGTATCCATGCGTTAGATTTTTAATTTCAACGGCTTGGCGATGAAGCTTATCTTTATCATCATAATCAAAGCGAATATAAGGGTATTGACGACTTGAAGGCACAAACTCTTCCACTTTAATCTTATCGATTTGTTTTGCACGACTCGTGGCTTGACGTGCTTTTGAAGCGTTCGCTGAAAAGCGTCGAACAAACTCTTGAAGCTCAGCTATTTGCTCTTTGGCTTTCTCGTTATCTTTCAATTTTTGTGCGCGAGACATGGTAGAAGCTTCCATGTAGTTATCATAATTACCTGGATAAACAGTGAGTTTTCCATAATCCATATCAGCCATGTGGGTGCAGACTTGATTTAAGAAATGCCTATCATGGGAAATGATAATCATGGTC
>CAIRMS010000130.1 GCA_903879765.1 uncultured Flavobacteriales bacterium | reverse complement strand
CGGACATCGAGTGTCCTTTGTAACGGTATGTGCGGATGTCCAATAAAGTTGGTCCATCTCCACGACGTGCACGAACACAAGCTTCTTCAATTGCTTCGTGAACACTTTCTGGTCGCATTCCATTCACTACTTTCGATGGCATTTCGTAAGAAAGTCCAATTTTTGAAAGATCGGTTACGTTTGTGGTGCGTTCTACGGATGTTCCCATCGCGTAGTTGTTGTTTTCGATGATGAAAATTACTGGAAGTTTCCAGTTCATCGCCATGTTAAACGTTTCGTGAAGTGCTCCTTGACGAACAGCTCCATCACCCATGGATACAAATGCTACGTTATCTGTTCCGTTGTATTGTTCAGCGAAAGCAACACCAGCTCCCATGGCAATTTGTGCTCCAACGATTCCGTGTCCACCCATGAAATTTTTCTCTTTATCAAAGAAGTGCATGGATCCACCTTTTCCTTTCGAACATCCTGTTGAACGACCGTAAAGTTCCGCCATCAATACTCGTGGGTCAGTACCAAGTGCAATTGGATGCGCGTGATCGCGGTAAGCGGTCATGTGTTTATCGCCTGGTTGACAAGCGCTAGCTGTTCCTGCAACAATGGCTTCTTGACCAATGTAAAGGTGACAGAATCCACCAAATTTTTGTTGAATGTACAACTGACCTGTTTTCTCTTCGAAACGTCGAATCAATAACATGTCTTTGTACCATTTGATGTACGTTTCTTTGGAAAACTTAGGTTTTCCTGCAGATTTTGTAGCAGTGCTTGCTTTTTTTGTACTTGTTGTAGCTTTTGCTGGCATAATACGTCCGTTATTTTCGGTCACAAATATAAGAATGAATTTGAATATAATTACAAATTGTCATCTTTACACTAAGTGATTTTTTGTTTGAATGATTTTTTTCTTTTTTTAGCAATCTTGTTCGATAAAAAGTGCTGTTAAATTTCCTTTGTTTGTCCTGATTTACTTGCGCGATAGATTAGAAAGATTCCCATAAGAACAAAAGGAATGCTTAACAATTGACCGGTATTCAAGGACCATTCAAAGTCTCTTGCTGTTTGACCAATTTTCACAAATTCAATAAAAAATCGAGCGCCAAAAATCATGATTAAGAATGCACCGAAAATGAATCCTTGTTGCTTGAACTTTTCTTTTTTCCAATAAAGGAATAAGAGAATGAAAAAAGCGACTAGGTAACAAATGGCTTCGTACAATTGCGCTGGATGTCTAGGAGTTGGATCGTACATGTGTAATTGATCATTCCAATAGTTTTGAAATTTGAATGCCCATGGAACATTTGTTGGATCTCCAACCATTTCGTGGTTCACTAAATTTCCAAGTCGGATAAATGTCGCGCCAATGGCAACCGGTGCTGAAATGCGGTCGAGCATCCACAAGTATGGACGTTTTAATACTTTTTGGGAATAATACCACAAAGAAAGGAGAATCACAATCGCTGCTCCGTGACTGGCTAATCCACCTTCCCAAATTTTAAAAATGTCAGCTGGAT
>CAIRMS010000129.1 GCA_903879765.1 uncultured Flavobacteriales bacterium | reverse complement strand
TTGCTAATACAGCAAACTGATAAAAAATTAGCGGTGTTTAAACCGTTAACGTCCAATGTTATCCCTGCAAAAGGATGGATAAACGCCGTTCGAACCTCGTTGAAAATGTCTTTTCGGCAATTAGGGAATCGTTTAAAAATTTCTGCTCAAAGCGCTAAAGAAATAGAAGGTCGCGAAGCAAATGGTACAATTACCTTAAATGCTTTAAAAGATGCAGCAAATGCACTGGACTTGAAATTGGTATATGGCTTTGTTGCTAAAAGTGGCAGCTTGGAACAAATGATTGAAGATCGCGCGAAAGAAATAGCAACTGAAATTGTCATGAGAACCAATACCACAATGACCTTAGAAGATCAACAAAATTCAAAAGAGCGAATTGAACAAGCGATTGCTCAGAAAACAACGGAAATTAAATTTGACATGCCAAAATATTTATGGGATTAGATATCAATTATCTTGACGGTCAGACACCACTAAGTGAAGAAGAATTGGACGGATTAAAGATTCAATCAATTTCAACCCGCGAAGAGCTTGACGAGTTTGAGCAATTTAACATAGAAAAGGCCATTCAATGGACATTTGGTAAAAAAATCCAACCCAAAGATTTACTTTCAGACAAGTTCATCAAAGATTTACATAAAAGAATGTACGGTGAGGTTTGGAAGTGGGCCGGTTCTTTCAGAACTTCCGAAAAGAATTTAGGGATTAAAAGTTACCTGATTCCGGTTCAGCTCAAACAATTATTAGATGATGCAATGTTTTGGTATGAAAACCAAATATATTCGCCAGACGAAGTTGCGGTCAGATTCAAGCATCAACTCGTGAGTATTCATTGCTTTGCCAATGGCAACGGAAGGCACTCTCGCTTAATGGCAGATTTGATTATGGAAAAACTATACAAGGAACCTTTCCTCTCATGGGGTGGTTCGCGTTTAGTGAAATCAAACGAAAAAAGAAAAGAATACATCAATGCCATTAAAATGGCTGATCGTCATGACTACAGACAACTCATTATGTTTGCAAAATCCTAAATGAAAACATCTGATCATTATCTTTTTATCATGTATAAATAATTCACTTTTCTAATTCCATCGCAAACCTCTCCAAATCCTCCCACAACAAGTTCGATATTTCAGACCTCTCGCTCACACTACCCTAAAAGCCCCTTTTGGGGCTTTTTTTGCTTTGAATTTAATGTTTCTGTTTACGGCTTTATTTCCTGGATTCTACCATTCTTACTTATGACAACGGTTTGTCCAAGCGCTCTTTTCGAAGCTACTAATTTCTGAGAAGATAACTGAATAGCTTTCTTGATTTTCTGATTTAACAGTTCTTTTTCTTTATCGTTCATCAGCTATTAATTTAAGATTATCCATTTTTTCCAAATGATTAGATCTTTTTGAATTTCCTAAACAAATGTATCGAAAAATGTATTTTTTGCAAGGTTCGATAATTTATAAAGTTAGAAATATAATCGAAATTATTTTACCTTTCCATTTCTATTAAGGATATGTCCCACATATTACCACATATCCTTTCTTAATATGTAACAATGGCTAGAAGATATTTATCGAAGAATCTACTGGAGGACCAGCATTCTCACTGTTTTGAGCGGTAAAGTAGCTTGCTCATAAAATCTTATATCTGGCCAAAAGCACAAATTTAAAAACACATTTGGCCAAGTATAGATATCTTTTTACGTCTCGTCTACTCTCCCAAATCTAAAGCCTCAAATAAAATCCTAACGGCGTTTGAATCCCTATTCAACAAGTTCGATATTTCAGACCTATCGCCCACAACCCTGACGATAGTGACTGGATTTTCTCATTCAAAGAATAAAAAACAATCTCGTTAGAAAGAACCTGAAGCGTGAAGCGATTTTACCTGATACAATGCACAAAACCATGCCCCGTTTTTCCGGCCTGTGTTTTGAATTTATAGGTGTAAACCCCTGCAACTAGCGCCGTACCTGAATTGTCTTTTCCATCCCAAGTGTTCTGGTAATTTTCCGATGAATACACCACATTTCCCCAGCGGTTTAGAATAAGCACTTCGGTGTTTGCTGGTAAACTTTCAATTTCAAAATAATCATTTATTCCGTCCGAATTTGGGGTAATGACATTTGGGAAGATGAATTCTACCGTGCTGATGTCAACTGTTTCATCATTCGCACAAGGCAAAACAATAATCTGATCAGTCCCTGAACCGCAAGTACTGGTAACGGTTGCACTGTATATTCCTGGACCGGTAACGGTATAGAACTGGCCCGAATTGGTTGAGGTATCCCCTCCCCAAGACCAAGATGTTCCCTCGCCGGCATTTAACAAAAGCGTTTCACCCTGGCAAAGATTAACAGTATCCGGTCCAAATTGAATTTGTACACCCTCACTATTGTAAAAAATCCACGATGGGAAATTGGGAAGAGAGAAAAATAGAAAGGCATTCTGAGTGTTGTCAGGATAGGAAAATACACCGCTTGTAATCGTTGGTGAATTGGTGTTTGGACAGTTAATACTACCAATTAAGGTACTTAAAACTCCTGAAATAAAATCAATACCTAGTTCTGTGTAATAAATTTTTCCATCCGAAGCCAACTGCAAATACAATCCCTTAAAATCTGGTTCTATCAGTTGCGCTGTTGATTCCAAGGTTTGTCCTGTTTGTGAAGGGGCCAACAAGTTATATTGAACAAGCTGACTCGCGGCACTTGTTTGATCCACAATCGTTGCATACAAATATGATCCGTTCGGAGAGAATTCAAAATTAGCTGGAGATGTAGCGCCTAAATCACTTTCAAAGGTGAGCACACCTGTGGACAAATTAAAGTCATAAAGTCCTGCGGATGTCATCACTTTGTTGCAACAAGTGGCTCCTAAATCATCCGAATACGGACTAGATTTAATGACACTAAATCCACTGTAAGTTGAAGGATACGGATAAACTCCTGCGAGTTGAACGCCATTTTGAGTGACCCGGTATACACCGATTCCACTTGTGTCTTGATTTATTAATATCCAGTAGTCTTGTTTGTTTGAATGACGTATCGCACAAATCCCTTCGTAGGAATAATCATACACTTGGACATCTGCTTCAACAACATCTCCTAAACCGCCATTTAGAGACATGTCGATTTTAAAATAGCGAAATCCTTTGCCATTGGGTTCTGAAGGAACCACAGCGTCTATGTCAAATTCAAGTTCCTCCATCGTAAAAAGATAAAATACATTGGGCTCTCCTGGTGCTGGCACAACAACAGATGACTGAGCAGCACTCCAGCCTCCACCTTCTATGCCCTGCATGTCGTACATCACCTCATTATTTTTATTCCAGATTTTACCACCGTCTTGACCTGTCACTGGTAGTCTTCCACCTCCATTTGAATAGAAAAGCAAGTTGCCATTTTCATCACAATAGGATGTACATCCTTCGAAAGTATACATCTGACTACCTGTAGTTTGTGCTGGAGAACCACCATTAAAATCCAAGCTATTTCCTGTTCCAAAATGCCAAATATTGGCTTCTTTTTGAGCAAATAAAAAAGAATGAGTCATAACATTCAAAAATAAAAAGAGCTGAATTTTCATCGGAGTAAAGAAAAATGTTCTTAGTGGATTTTATTGTTTCCAACTAAATTTTCACAAAAATTATTATTGTCTAAAACAATTTAAGTTAGATGATGTTCAGTTTTTACGCTATTTTTTTTAGTTTATTTTAAGAATACTCGAAGAGCAAGAAGATTATCTAAATCAAGGGTTCATCTGATTTAACTACCCTTCACCAAATTAATTCTTTGTTGGAATTTTTTGCTCGGAATAGGTGACAAAACAAAAACTTCATTGGACTGAAATCTGTTAACAGAAAGATCCTATCCTGAATGAAATTATTCTTCTTTATCCATGTATCCCTGTCTGATTAAGACATATTCGATACATGGTCTCCAAAAGTCACTTGACATTCGTCTGGCCTGATTCTCCCAAGGATGATTGGAATAGTTCACTTTCGGATCATCGGAAATACGCTCATAATCTTCACTATGAAAAGCTAAAAATTGCATGTGATGCGCGTACTCATGTAAAATAACACGCGTTAAAGAGAAAAGTGATCGCGCATACTTTTCATTTACTTCAATCGTCATGGTTTGCACGCGATATTGTCCCGCTAATTTATTCAAACGCAACTTATTTGTCGGTTTGATGATGTCAATGCGCGGTTTACACTTGGGCTTCCCAATGTTCAATTCACAAAAATCTAAAACCAATTTTGCCGTTGCAACCTTGGCTTTCATGTCCATACCTTTAAAAGCATGATAGGAAAAGAATACTAAATACAGTGGATTATAAAACGCTCTCTGACTGATTAACCAAAGAAATAAAAGCAATACTACGATTAACTTTATCACTAAATCTACGTCCATAAATGAGCCTTTAATTATTTTTTGAGGATAAAAACCGTTGTCAAAATGACCATAACGATTCGCACATTTAAACGTTACATGGGTATCGAAAAATGTAACGAAGTTGAAAAAAGTAATTATTCTCTTCGTTCTGTGTTAGCTCAAACATAAATCGCCCCTTCAAATTTATGAAATCATTAACATTCGTTTTCTTTTTGCTCTTTGCTTCCCGAGTTTTCTCTCAAGGAATCATGCCAAAGGATTCCATTGTAAGTATTTTATTGGTATCCCATCGTCATAGCAAAGAACTCCCGATAATTAAGCATTTCAAAAGACACCAAGACATTATCTTTTTTTTAAATATAAAGGATAAGGACATGTTTTGCTTCGTAGACGCT
>CAIRMS010000128.1 GCA_903879765.1 uncultured Flavobacteriales bacterium | reverse complement strand
TTTGAATTTTCTGAAACAAAAGTACATATTTAAAAAGGAACTCAGTTCTGATTTTTGAGTGTTTACCAACGATTTTTTAACATTTTTAGTGGAAATTCATCCTTCTAATTCTGACGAAGTCCGAAAAACTAGATGAACAAAGTGAGTCAAACGTATATCCATCTATTTCTAGCTGATTTCCAACTTGTGTTTTTCACGAAAAAACGTAAATTTGTATCCTAAAAACGAATCATATGAATTACGACATCATTGTTGTTGGAAGTGGCCCAGGTGGATATGTTACTGCTATTCGCGCCTCTCAATTAGGACTCAAAACTGCCATTGTAGAACGTGAAGAGCTCGGTGGAATCTGCTTAAATTGGGGTTGTATTCCTACCAAAGCACTTTTGAAATCTGCGAATGTGTTCGAATACCTGACGCATGCTAGTGATTATGGAATTACTGTAAAAGAAGCTACTGCGGATTTTGAAGCGATGATCAAAAGAAGCCGCGATGTTGCTCACGGAATGAGCAACGGGATTCAGTTTTTAATGAAAAAGAATAAAATCGATGTATTGAAAGGAAATGGAGTAATTAAAGCTGGTAAAACAGTTTCAGTTACGGACGAAGCTGGAGCTACAACAGATTATACCGCAAGCAAAGCATTGATCATTGCAACTGGAGCACGCTCTCGTGTCCTTCCGAACTTGCCTCAAGATGGTGAGAAAATTATTGGATACCGTCAAGCAATGACTTTACCTACACAACCGAAAAAATTAGTTGTCGTTGGATCAGGTGCCATTGGAATTGAGTTCGCTTACTTCTATAATGCACTAGGAACTGAAGTTACCGTTGTTGAATACCTTCCGAACATTGTTCCGGTAGAGGACGAAGACGTTTCGAAACAATTAGAGAAATCATTCAAAAAAGCAGGTGTCAACATCATGACAAATGCTTCTGTTGAATCTGTTGATACTTCTGGAAAAGGATGTGTTGTTACTGTGAAGACAGCAAAAGGAGAAGAGAAAATCGAGTGTGACATCGTACTTTCGGCTGCTGGAATTGTGGCGAACATCGAAAACATTGGATTAGAAGAAGTTGGAATCGTTGTAGACAAAGGACGCATACTTGTAAATGATTATTACCAAACAAATATCCCAGGATACTATGCTATTGGTGATGTTGTCCCTGGACCGGCATTAGCACACGTTGCATCTGCTGAAGGAATTATTTGTGTGGAGAAAATTGCTGGACATCATCCAGAGCCATTGAACTACGGTAACATCCCAGGATGTACGTATTGTTCTCCGGAGATTGCCTCTGTTGGAATGACAGAAAAAGCAGCGAAGGAAGCTGGTTACGATATCAAAGTGGGTAAATTCCCATTCTCAGCTTCAGGTAAAGCAAGTGCTGCTGGAGCGAAAGATGGATTTGTGAAATTGATTTTCGACGCGAAATACGGCGAATTACTTGGTGGACACATGATTGGTGCGAATGTAACCGAAATGGTCGCTGAATTAGTTGCTGTTCGTAAATTAGAAACGACAGGAGAAGAGTTGATCAAAACGGTTCACCCTCACCCTACAATGTCTGAAGCAATCATGGAAGCGGCAGCAGCAGCTTACGGCGAAGTGATTCACTTATAAGACTTAAGAAATAAGCTATTGGAAAGAACGCAAGCAATTGCGTTCTTTTTTTTGTTTAGAATTTTCCTCCCGGAGAGAAAGAAATCATCCATGCGAACATTTGAAAAACAGCCAAACTCACGGAAACAACTTGTGCAATCAAAAACCAGTGAAATGGCTTGCGATCCTTTGTTTTCAAAATGAAAATAGTGAGCAAGAGTCCGTTGAAGAACAAAACGGCTGGAATCCAAAAGAACAATATTGGCATAGAGAACAACACGAAAAGTCCCATCCAATAGTTTCGATGTGAATGATTCAAGAGTAATTTCCACATGACCATCCCCCATCCTATTGAGGTCAGCATGTTTGAAAGAAGTCCTGAAATGGGTTCGACTAAAAAGGAATTCTCGTTTTGCAACAATACCGTTCGATTCATCAAATTAGAAAAATGACTGAAATGAAGCAAATTGTTAAGTAAAATGGCCATTGCCAAAAACCAAATAAACCTTAGGTTTTTTAGCTCATTTCGATAAATAACGATGAAAATCAACCATAAAACAAGCAGCAATGGATCAAATAAGATGGACGGAGCCATCCAGAAAATGTCCGTGAATCCATTCCAAAACATAAACAACAAAACGAGGGCAATGCTTCGTTGCACCCAAATTCGTTCGATGTTCAGTTTATTTTCCAAGGGCTTCGTAAATGAAATCAAAGGTGGAAAGAATCACTGGTTCACCGTCAACTACAGCGATATCGTGTTCGAAATGCGCACTTGGTTGACCATCCGCAGTAACAATCGTCCATTGATCCTCGAGCGTTTTTACTTTTTCGGTTCCCATGTTGATCATCGGTTCGATTGCAATCGTTAATCCGTTTTGAATTTTCTTTCCGCGTCCACGTCGACCGTAATTCGGCACTTGTGGTTCTTCGTGTAATTCCTTTCCTAAACCGTGTCCAACTAGATCACGTACCACTCCGTAACCGTGTTTCTCTGCATGTTGTTGAATCGCCCAACCAATATCTTCGATGCGATTTGCTATCGTCGCTTGCGCAATCCCAAGGTACAGACACTCTTTTGTTACTTCGAGTAATTTTTTCACTTCTGGTTTCACGTCTCCGATTTCAAACGTGTAGGCATGATCACCATAATAACCTTTGTAAACCGAACCGCAATCCACGGAAACGATGTCTCCATCTTGAAAAGGACGATCGGTTGGAAGTCCGTGTACGACTTGTTCGTTGACAGAAATCAACAAGGTACTTGGACAACCATACAAACCAAGAAATCCGGGAATCGCATTTTGAGAACGAATATAGTCCTCTGCAAGCTGATCTAAAAACTTGGGCGTCACTCCAGGCTTCATGTGTTTCGCAACCAATCCAAGTGTTCTACTCACGATTTGCGCTGCTTCACGCATGATTTCAATCTCCTGAGGCGTTTTATATTTAATCATTATTTTTTCTAGAAAAGACATGTGCAAAGATACGGAATTGGATTGAATCCTCTTTAGTAAATATTAGCAAGTTGCTAAAAAGTGCATGGTATCCATTCCATCTGGATAATCCATTAAAGAAGGACACTGTGCTTGTCCGAAGGGAATGTAATCTTGTCCAACAACACATTGAATTTGAGAGCTATGTGCATCTAAAAATGCCATTAATTCTTCTGAACTTTTATAATATTGGTAATGTAGCATGGACAATGGAGAGAACAATTGATCAGACTCTTTCATCAACAAGAAGTTATTATCCAAGAACTTACTCAGATTCATTAAATGCACAGCTTTGTTGTAATCGTAATTATTTCCGTATTTTTTATTGTTGACCACATCGGACAAATCTACAATCGCCTCAAAAAAGCGGTTTAAGTCAAATCCTTCCGGAAAAAGCAGGTGTGTTACATTTCTGCAACCACGTCCGAAATAAGTCAAACAATCGACACCAAGCGCACACAATTCCTCTTTCGATTCGTTCCCTGTGAGTACGGCAACAGAGGTGCGATGTCCGCGAAATAAATGTGGGACATGTGAAAAATACTGTTCAAAATGCAACATGCTATTATTGCTTCCAGTCGCGATAACGGCGTGGTAATCCACTAATTTTCGGTCAGAGAAACGAATTCGTTCCGACAAGTCAGGTTCAAATAACAGCAGCAGTTTCACGAGCGCCGGAAGAAGGCGTGCATCCTCCGAGCTTTGTTTGCAAATCACTTGATGTCCAGACAACAACACACACAAGAAATCATGAAATCCAACCAACGGAATGTTTCCAGCCATGATAACAGCAACATTCTTCTTGTCGTTGTTTTCGGTGTAACGATTGGTCCATTCGGTCAGTTGTTCTGCTGTCAACCAACTTGCTATTTCACCAAAAGCTTGACGAATAGAATCCTCCATAAACCATCCATTGTAATGAAACTCTCTCTGAATCACCTCATTGACTTCGGTATATTCTTCCTCGGTCAGCATCGAAACTGCAGAAGAGTATTGATTATTTTCACTGAGTTCCTTTAAAATTGTCCCGAGGACAACAAATGCATTGATTATTCTTGACTTTTCCACGGTACAAAAGTACATAACTTCTCTTTTTTTACCTCATCAAACAGAACAATCCAACTAGGCTTATTATCTTTGTACAAATTTTTGATTTTATGGCAATCATTATCACAGACGAATGTATCAATTGCGGGGCTTGCGAACCTGAATGTCCAAACAATGCAATTTACGAAGGTGGCGCAGAATGGAAATATGCTGATGGCACGTCCTTAAAGGGAATAATCACTACTTTGGATGGAGAAGAAGTTTCAGCGGAGCATCAATTTGAGCCAGTGAACATGGATGTTTATTACATCTCACATGACAAATGTACAGAGTGTGTTGGTTTTCATGACGAACCACAATGTGCAGCTGTTTGTCCAGTTGATTGTTGTGTGGATGATCCAGATTACCGTGAATCAGAAGATGAACTTTTGGCTAAAAAGAACTTCTTACACTTGTAATTTCATACAATGAAACAGGTTTCCTGCCTTTTCTTGGCAATCTTCCTGTTTGCATTTTCATTTTCCTCAAGAGCTCAAGAAGGAAAACGCAATACATCGTATCAATTAACCATTGTTTTTTCGGAAAAACAAGCAACGAATCAATTTCAGTCGCTTGAATCCACATTTAAACAAGCTGGGATTGAACTTCAGGTAGTTACGAGCCATCAAAAAAAACCATTAGTGCTCTCTGAAAATTGGGAATTCCCTTCAATCGGCACGCATCAATTCACACCGCAGCAAAAAGAATTAAGGGATTTGTATTTTACCGATTGGCCTCCAAAAGACAATCAACAACTGTACATTTATTGTGTTCCGGCTGACACTCAAAAGTATTTTGCCATCCCTCATAAATCCGTTGGTTTTATTGGAGAGGATCGTGGATTGCTTTCTTTGACTCAACTAAAAAAAATACTTTTCCTTCAATTTGGAATGTCACCTAATTTGATTGATCGCATTGAAAGTGAAAATCGATTAGACCAAGAACAGATTATAGCACTTCAAAGTAATTCCTTTCCTTTTCGACCTGTTGATGACTATGAAAACATACAAACATCAAATGGACGTGTAGCCTACTATTTTTGGGAGGAAAATCCTGATGGAACTTTTCTTGTTGATCCAAATAACCCCATGAATGGAATCGTTCGTCCTTTTAAACAAAATCATTTCTATGTTTATATGGATGTAACAAATCCCTTTTTTAAACCTCGTTTTAATCTACTTGGTTATCACATTTGTCTGGTCCATTTACTTTCAGTGATTCTCACACTTGTTTTACAGTTTTTAACCTTTCGTAAGATTAATAAGCGCATGCTTGATAGTCGTTTGTTCAAACGAATGTCCTATCGCTTTGCCAAGATTATCATTTGGTCATTGGCGATAAGCTCGAATGTTTTTGCCTTTTACGCAACCGAGTTTTATTACTCAAACTACCACATGAAGTTTCATGAAATCACTAGTTTTCATGGTAAAAATCAATCCGTTCTTCAGCACAGTTTAGAGAACTTTGATCAATTTAATACGCAAGAAACATATTATTCCAAAAGTCAAGTTTTTCGACAGATTCATTCAAGTTGGTATGCCCAATGGGAAGATCGTGTACTCTACTTTGATATTAAGCCAAATAATCAAGCACGCTTCATGTTTTCTCGCAATGTTTTGGAGTTAACAACGATTCCTTTTCGAAAAAGAACTC
>CAIRMS010000127.1 GCA_903879765.1 uncultured Flavobacteriales bacterium | reverse complement strand
TTTCCTTCAGTTGGGAGTTCAAGTATCGATGCTTTCGAGGGATGCGCAACAATGTCAGATTTAAACGGGAACTTGTTGTTTTACACGAATGGGGTGTCGGTGTGGAATTCACAACATCAACTTATGGATAATGGTTCAGGATTGTTTGGAGGCTTAAGTGCTACAAATGCTGCCGTTATTGTGCCCAAACCAAATAGTGATAGTTTGTATTACATCTTTACCCTTGATCATTATTTGCTGTTCCAATTTGGATCAGGAGTCTTTGGATACTCCATCGTAGACATGAGTCAAAATGGAGGTCTTGGAAAGGTCGTTGAGAAAAACGTGCCATTATATACGAATTCAACCGAAAAGCTCTGCGTAACAAAGCATGCGAACGGCACAGACTACTGGATTCTTACTCATCGTCTTGGCACTAGCCAGTTTTATTCTTACAGATTAAGTAGTTCTGGTATTCATGGCCCGGTAATATCGGATTGTGGAGCGATTCATGAAGAGGAACCAGTTGATGACTGGGGACAATTTGCCGCTGGGAGCATGCGCTTTTCTCCTTCGGGATGTAAAGTTGCACTTGTTCTCTCCAATGTAAAAGATTCAGTACAGCTTTTTGATTTTGACAAGCAAACGGGATATGTTTTTAATCCGATATCCTTGTTGGCGAATGCAGGAGAATACGACCAGCCTTATGCTCTCTGCTTTTCACCAAACAATAACTTACTGTATGTTACAAGTCAAAATTACCTCATTCAATTTGACGTTACAAGCAACGATCAAAGTGCAATAAATGCATCAAAGTACATTGTCGAGCACAATACCTTGCTACAGACGGGATCACCAAAGTATCTTTTTGGAGACATACAAATTGCACCCAATGGAAAAATATACATATCGAGGATTTATACGAACTATATGAGTGTAATCAATCTGCCGAATGTATATGGAGCTGCTTGCGCTTATCAAGCTTCGGCATTGATACTATCCACAGGGCAATGTGTTTATGGTTTGCCTAATTTCGTGCAAAATTTCACTGTTCCAGATAACGTTGTGCATCCAACGTGTACGAACTATTGTCCTACACTTGACCTTGGTCCTAATCTAACTATATGTGATGGAGAATCGATGTTTCTTTCTCCTAATTTACCAATTGGAACATACCTTTGGAGTACAGACGAAACTTCTTCGAATATTGGTGTGACAGAAGAAGGCATGTATGCTTTAGAATATCAATTTAATAATTGTCCAAGCGAGATAGATTCTGTTTTTGTGAATGTTATTTCATCACCTTTGTTAAGTCTTGGAAATGATACAACGTTGTGCATTGAGAACTCATTGCTTGTGTCTGTTCCTCAAGCGAACGGCTTCGATTATTTGTGGAGTGACGGCACGACTGGTACTGAATTGCTGCTGAGTGAAACGGGTGAATATTGGGTAGAAGCTACGTCGCTTAACTGTTCATTTTATGACACCATTCAACTCATTAATTTTTGTCAATCTGAAGTAGAAATGCCAAATGTTTTTACACCGAATGGCGATCAAAACAATGATTACTTTCTTCCAATAAGTATGGCGAATATTTTTGAAGCATCGATAAAGATTCTGAATCGTTGGGGGAATGTGGTGTTTGAATCAAAGAACAATCTACTAAAATGGGATGGTTTTTCAGGTGGTGTTGCATGTTCCGAAGGTGTGTATTTTTGGAAATTGGAATATACGGATAGTGCTGGACGTGATTTTTCAACTGATGGATTTGTTCACTTACAGAGATGATTAGTTTAAAAACTAAAAGGGGGAGATGAAGCGTTTAGAATTTAAATACTGAACAAAAGTCTGTTCACTCATCACTTCTTATACAGCAACTTCTTCATCCGGCTCAAAGATTCCGGTAAGATCCCCAAATATGACGCGATTTGATGCTGAGGAACCAATTGTTCGATGCCGGGATGACGCTGGATCAATTCCAAGAAACGCTGTTCAGCACTTGCGGAAATTGTTAAGAGAAATCTTTTTTGAAGGACAGCCAAGGTGCGTTGAGCCATGATTCTGAAAAGTCGTTCCAATGGTGGGACTTGAATGAAAAGCAATTCTAAATCATCTTTGGTGAAGGAGAGAAGGTAACTGTCTTCCATCGCTTGGATGTTCATGTTCGTTTTTTCTTGACTGTGGAAGGAAGCAATGTCTCCAACCCACCAATCTTTGAAGCCAAAATACAATACGTGTTCGGAAGCTTTTTGATCGATGAAAAACACGCGAAACGTTCCTTCTACAATGAATCCCTGGGAATAACATTCGTCGCCTTCCCGCAAGAAAAATTCTTTTTTCTTTACCTTCTGTAAATGAAAACGACTTTTAATTAAAACCTCGTGTTCAGGTGTAATGCTGATTTTATCCTTGATGTAATCAATCAGTTGTTGGTGTGCGATTTCTTCTGTCATGATTCATTTCTTGGTAAATTCATTCGGATGCGCCACTCTTTTGGATGTGAATTGTTAAAGCGATTCCCCAAATGTTTGATGATGCCAATCCGCTGTCCTTCGTAGCTAAGTAAAGTGTAGCCTTGTTTTCCTTCAAGTGGAAAGGTGTCGCCATGTAAATATTGAAGTGCTTCTTGACGACTCAATTCAATGTTTGGTAATTCTGGATGCAAGGAAAAATTCAAGGCCAATTCAATTTCCAATTGCCAGCCTTTTCGCTGTTCAATCGCGATGTGCGTCCCGCGTTTCATCCACTTCAGGACATTGCTGATTTCATTGTAATGTTGAACGCAAAATTCCGTTGTTGCGTAGATATTTTCCTCTTCCTTGAAATAGACATGCTGGAAATTCGCCTCGATTTTCAGTGGAATCTCGTATACACTCAATGTTTGAATTCTGCCCGATTTTCGCTTGTTTTGACCTGAAAAGGACCTTTTTTGTAGTAAAACAGCATAAAATCCTTCGCTTTTTGCAATTCCTGGGATAAAGTGATACCCGTATTCTTTGACATCTTGCGTGAGTCCGTCGAAGCATGGAATGGAGACAATCTCCGCGTCGTGCTCTTCGAGAAAGGCAGCAATGCATTCTTCGTTTTCCGCTGGATTAAACGTACAAGTTGAGTAGAGTAGGTAGCCGTCTTCTTTCAAACTTGGCCATACGGATTCCAAGATATCGGCCTGACGTACCGCACAATGTGCCGCGCTTTCCAAACTCCATTCCAAGCGTGCGTTGTGATCTTTACGGAACATTCCTTCTCCGGAACAAGGCGCATCGACCAAAATAAAATCGAAGTAGGAGTGA
>CAIRMS010000126.1 GCA_903879765.1 uncultured Flavobacteriales bacterium | reverse complement strand
TTAATTTCCTTAAAATTGACAGACACATATTTTATTATATGACTAAATCAATCTTTCACATTTCAATTTGGGGCGATTGAAACTTTCGATTAAGATTTTACTATTGAAAGCCGGTACTTATTGTAAATTATACTAAAATAAACCATAGTATTTCTAAATTTATTTTTGCGGATTTTGTTTTTGCGGATTTTCAAACTTATTTACTTGATTTTCAACATTTTAATGTTTTAGGTATTTTTCAGAAATTCTAAATTTTTATCAAGTAAATGTAAATTTTTTCAATTTTTATGTAACCACTTCTTTTTTGAAGAACTGTAAATTTGTCTTGTGAAAAACTTAGTTGCAAAAAAGATTCGCTTAGAGCGATTGAAACAAAATCTAAGTCAGCAAAATATGGCTGACGAGTTAGGTATTACTGCCGCTGCATACTCCAATCTAGAGAGGGGTGTCTCGGACATCACCATTTCTCGCTTATTCGAAGTATCTCGAATATTGAGTAAGACGCCGCAATGGTTTATTGAAGAAACACCGAATTCGAATGAATTCTTCGAAAACAATCTTGTTGAATCAGGGATGAAACATGATTTGTTAATTTTACAAAAAGAGATGGAGTTTCTGAAACATCAGCTTTCCAGTATGCATTTACAATTGACTAAAAAATAAAAAAAGCCGCCCAAAGGCAGCTTTTTTTATTTTTTAGTTGAAATCTTATTGTTTGATCAATTGAACTTCACAATTCAAGTTGATGTCATCACCTAAAACAATATTTCCAGCTTCCGTAACTGCGCTCCAAGTCAAACCGAATTCACTTCTTTTGATTTTACCAGTAATTGACATACCAGCTTTTGTCTGTCCGTAAGGATCCACAGCAATTCCAGCAAAATCAGCTACTAATGTCACTAGCTTCACAATACCTTTGATGTTCATATCACCTGTTATCTCCAATTCATTTTCATTGATTTTTTTCACTGAAGTTGAGTGAAACATCAACGCTGGATGAGCTGCTGCATCAAAGAAATCCGCTGATTTCAAGTGTCCATCTCTGTCTGCCACACCTGTATTAATGCTATCAATTGCTGCATTAAAGGAGAAGTTAGCCGTACTGAAGTCATCGCCATTCGTTGAGGCCTCTGACGTAAATTGATCAAATTTTCCGCTAACATTTGAAATCATCATGTGACGCACTTTGAAACCGATTTCACTGTGCATTCCGTCAATTGTCCATTTAGTATCCATATTTTCTTTTTTTTTACAAAGGTAGAAGCGCAGTATGCAAAGTATACTTGACTTGTGTTAAGAGATTGAAAAAAATCCGCTTAATTTTTCGTATTTTTGAATTATGAAATCACTTTTGCTTTTCCTCGTTATTTTCATCGATTGGTCTGTTCAAGCACAAATCATTTCTACCTCGACCAATCCTTCATCAAAGAAAAATAAAAGTCGCGATAGCACTTCCATAGTGTATTTTGATTTTCAACAATTAAACACACGACCTACCTTGACTCAAAACACCGCTTTTCTTACAGTTCCCTTGGGTGAACGAGCAAATGAAACAGCACTTAAAGTATGGTCCTATCAAGTTGGATTGTGTTCCCCAATATCAAAATCACTATCCTTTGACGGTGGTTTGGCCATGACACAAACAGGTGAGCAATATTCTTGGAATTCAACCATAACTGATTCGAGTTACAATTACACAACGAAATACCGTTATTTTGGAATGCCCTTACAATTGAAATATCAAACAGGAAAGGATTTTGTCTTTTTTATTGGTGCAGGAGTTGTTCCACAACTTTTTCAATCGTATCAACAAGCGATTTCTTGGACAGATTCATTAGGTAATGCCGGGAAAAAAACCTTGAATGATGAATCCATGTGTCAATCCTTCGTTCTTTCCGCATTGGCATCAACCGGAATACAACTTCACTTCAAAAGCAACTATGGGCTTCGCTTTAGTTTTTATTACCGTTATCAATTTACGAATACATACGGTCCATATCAATATTTTAAGCATTACTCCACTGGAATTGGTGGAGGCGTTGCGTTAACAAGAAAATTCTAAGCATGCACGTTAAGGAAATCATTCAATTTTTAGAGGAATCTTTTCCGCTTTCTCTTCAAGAATCCTACGATAATTCCGGTTTGATTTGTGGTCGCATGGATCAAGAAGTCCAAAGTATTTTGCTCTGTTTGGATAGTCTTGAAGCTACCGTTGATGAAGCTATTTCCAAAAATTGTCAGTTGATAATTGCACATCATCCAATTGTTTTTTCTGGCTTAAAAAGAATTACAGGGGATACCTATGTGGAACGAGTGCTTGAGAAATGCATTCAACATCACATTTCGCTGTATGCCATTCACACGAATTTAGACAATCACATAGATGGTGTTAATGGAGAAATCGCCAATCGAATCGGACTCATCAAGCGCAGAATTTTGCGCCCAATGAAAAACCAACTTTATAAATTAGTGGTATTTCTTCCAAAATACGCTTTGGCAGACGTTGATTCCGCACTCTTTCAAGTTGGTGTTGGCGCTATTGGAAATTATTCAGAATGTCATTTTCGCACCGAAGGAATTGGGACTTTTAAACCAAACCATTTAGCGAATCCAACCATTGGAACCAACAATATCCGTGAAGAAGTGGGAGAATTTCGTGTAGAGTACCTTGTGCCGAAACCCAAACTTGGCATTGCTCTAAGCACACTTTTCGAGGCTCATCCTTATGAAGAAGTTTCACATGAAATTTACCCAATTGAAAATAATGACCAACGCATAGGTGCTGGTATGATTGGGGAATTGCCGGTTGAAATGGATGCACTTGCTTTCCTCAAATCCCTTAAAAAAACATTTAACTGTCAAGTTATTCGCCATACCGAAATACTTTCAAAATCCATTAAAACAGTTGCACTTTGTGGTGGTGCAGGAAGTTTTTTACTGACGGATGCGATACGTTCAAAAGCAGACATCTTCATCACTGGAGACTTCAAATATCACGAGTTTTTCGATGCAGAAAACCACTTAATTATTGCCGATATTGGTCATTTTGAAAGTGAACAATTCACTCCGCAATTATTAGCTGAAAAACTTAAAGAAAAATTTACTAAATTTGCAGTCCATTTAACTGATTTAAATACGAATCCTATTAACTAT
>CAIRMS010000125.1 GCA_903879765.1 uncultured Flavobacteriales bacterium | reverse complement strand
GCCACATACGATTACGGACAATTAGGATCCGAATTAAAAGATAACATCAAAACGTATTGGTGGAAAGCGATGGTGCAAATGCATGAAAACATT
This sequence comes from uncultured Flavobacteriales bacterium, assembly GCA_903879765.1. Classification (GTDB taxonomy): domain Bacteria; phylum Bacteroidota; class Bacteroidia; order Flavobacteriales_D; family Crocinitomicaceae; genus UBA952. The sequence continues at coordinate 10,106 of CAIRMS010000125.1, read as the reverse complement.
GTTGGAATCGATGCCTCCATTTTTATGCATCCAACAACCTGGAAGGCTTCCGGTCACGTTGATGCGTTTAACGATCCACTGATTGACAATAAAGATTCTAAAAAAAGATACCGCGCGGATGTGTTATTAGAGGAACACATGGAGAAAATCCGCCAAAAAATAGAAAAAGAAGTTGAAAAAGGCAAAAACCGCTTTGGCGCTGATTTCGATGAAACACAATTCCGTGCGACCAATCCAAACGTACTGAGAAACGTTGAGAAAATAACTTCCATTGAAGACCGCATGCGCGAAGCGCTGGAAAACAATGATTTAGAAGCAGTGCGGAACTTAATTGTCGATTTAGAAATCGTTTGTCCCGTTTCTGGTTCAAAAAACTGGACAGATGTCCGTCAGTTTAATTTAATGTTCTCTACTGAACTAGGATCCGTTGCTGGTGATGCTTCTACGATTTATTTGCGACCTGAAACAGCACAGGGAATTTTCGTCAATTTCTTAAATGTACAAAAATCTGGAAGAATGAAAATTCCTTTTGGTATTGCCCAAATTGGAAAAGCGTTCCGAAATGAAATCGTTGCGCGTCAGTTTATTTTCCGCATGCGCGAGTTCGAACAAATGGAGATGCAATTCTTCGTTCGTCCAGGGGAAGAAATGAAATGGTACGCTTACTGGAAGGATGCGAGAGAAAAATGGCACAAAAACCTTGGACTCGGTGCAAACTTGTACCGTTTTCACGATCACATTAAATTAGCACATTACGCAAACGCGGCTTGTGACATCGAATACAATTTCCCGATGGGATTCAAAGAACTTGAAGGAATTCACTCTCGTACAGACTTTGATCTTAAACAACATGAACAATTTTCAGGTAAAAAACTACAATTCTTTGATCCGGAATTGAACCAAAGCTATGTTCCTTATGTCGTCGAAACATCTGTAGGATTAGACCGCATGTTCTTATCCGTTTTAAGTGCTGCATACCAAAATGAGAAATTAGAAGACGGAACAGAACGCGTTGTTTTACGCATCCCGGCAGTACTTGCTCCATATAAAGCCGCTGTTTTGCCATTAGTTAAAAAAGATGGGCTTCCAGAAAAAGCGCGTGAAATCATGAAGCAACTTCAATTTGATTATTCCATTCAGTATGATGAAAAAGATTCGATTGGGAAACGTTACCGAAGACAAGATGCCATTGGGACACCCTTCTCGATTACCATCGATCATCAAAGCTTAACTGATAATATGGTAACCGTGAGGGATCGAGATACAATGGAACAAATACGTATTGACATATCAGCCTTGGACGGACTTTTAGCAGAAAAAGCTAGCTGGAAAAGTGTGCTCAGCACTTTATAAGTTCATGGTCAAAATTATTTTTCGCATTTTATTGCTTTTTATCATTCCCATCTCTGGGAGTGCACAATTATTACTCAATCAAGAAGGGGAAGCATTTACAGACATTCCTTTCTTTAATCGAGATATGATTTTTCCGAAGCACATAAAAACTATTGAGGGGAAATACTCTACAAAAAATTCCGGGGAAATTATTCAAGAAAGTTCTGATTGGTTTCGATACCGTTTCGATGAAAAAGGACGCCTATGCGAAAGCCTGGATATTCGAACGATAAACAATAAGAAAGATACTGTGCTTCATCAGTACAAGTACGATTCTTTAAATCAAGTCATTGAACATCGAAAAACAGAGAACAAAGGATTCACCACAGTAAAAAAAACGTATGACTCTTTACATCGCTTAGCATCCGAAGTCACTTGCCGCGAAGTGTATTCCTATCAAAAAAATCAAGTCCTTCAATCTACGATTGTCAATACAGAGTATTTCCAACATGTCAATCACCAAAATGAAAAAGAACTGCTGCGCTGTAACAGCGAAAAACTGCCCTACTTAAACGAAATCCGAACGTATAATAATCTTGGTTACCTATCGGAGAAAAAGAATGTGTTTCTTATAAGTGGCGAAGAATTCACAACAAAATATACCTATGATGAACAAGGACTTCTAATTGCGAAAACGCAAAACCATGCAAATGATGTTTTGGCAGATGAAGAATGGAATTACCGTTACGACAGTTTTGGAAATTTAATTGAAATTAAATGTTCTAAGTTTGGACAACTTCAAAAAGACTTACAAATTATTTTCGATACAAAAACACAACTTTTAGGCTCCACAATAGTGCGTAATGTTCAAAACAATTCCCTTCTCATCCTTCGGTTCACTAAATATACGTACTACGAATAACTCTCATTTTACTGTAACAAAAGCTTATATTTTTTTTCTCCTCGATTTTTTCGGAAATTTGGCATGAAAATAGAAGCGATCGCTAAAAATTTGAATTATGAAAAAATTGTACATTGTAAGTATTCTCTTATTGAGCATTACCTTCGCAAACGCACAACGAATCAACTATGACATCAGTTCTAAGTGGTTTTTTGGCTTAAATGCCGGTGTAACGTGGAATTCAAATGATGTAAAAAATGTCAATAGCTCCGGTTATGGACTGATTCTTGGCCGTTCATTCAACTATAACTACGGTAAAAAAATAAGTTTCGACCTACGCGGACGATTCCTTGCTGGAACATGGGTTGGACAAGATACGAATGCCTTTTCGCTTTCGAATTATCAAGGAGGACCGCTAGATAGTTACAACACAAGTAGCAGCTCAATCTATGTAAACAATTTTCAAACAGATGTACGTCGTCTTGCCTTAGAACTTGTTTTACACCTCAATAGTGTCCGAGAGAAAACAGGAATTGATCCTTATGTATTTGGTGGAATTGGCTGGACATGGACTCAAACCTACGGTGATTTATTAAACACCATTGATTCAACTTCTTTGTATGACTACACTGCCTTACAGCAAGGTGGACCCATCGGGCCACAGTTGCCATCAACATTAGATGGACTTTATGAAACGCGCCTTGATGGTGGAATCGATAATCAATACAATGTTACATGGATGCCCAGTTTAGGTTTTGGACTTGGTTATCAAGTGGGGAAAAGAACGAGTTTAGGCATCGAACACAAAACAACTTTTACTCGTGGAGATTCATTCGACGGATATAGTTCAACTACACCACGTTTGAAAAATGATTGGCATCATTATACTTCCGCTTACTTGAGAATCAACTTTAAATCCCGCGGTGGAAGAAATACTACAGAAAATACGACCAGTAATGTTAACAACTATACAACAGCAAGTAACTGTCCAAAGCCAGTAATCACATTGATTTCCGGCAATAATAAAACTGTCACAAATAGTCAATACCGCATTGAATTTAAAGTCAGTAACTTACTCAATGCAAATGGAACAACACTATTAAATGACCAAAATCAACCAGTACTTTTTAATTACAATGCTGCAACGAATGTACTTGATGCAAACGTTCAATTGCATATCGGACAAAATACCTTTTACTTAACGGCAAATAACAGCTGTGGAAGTGAAACTGCGACGGTATATGTAAACTTGTTGAATTGCGTCACTCCAACTGCAACGATTACGAGTCCAAGTGGTGGTTCAACGACAGTGAAGTCGAGTGATTTTGCTTTTAGTGCGATCATACAAGGAGCCGTAAATGCAAACGGCATTAAACTTTTAATGAATGGCATGTCTCTAAATGGAGCAACATATAATACAGCAAATGGATTGCTGCAGCGCGCAATTACACTCGTTCCGGGTGTTAATACCATTCAATTAACAGTTACGAATGATTGTGGTACAAATACCTACACAGCTACCATAAACTATGACAACTGCATTCCTGTCAATCTACAATTATTAAACCCAAGTGCCTCTGGTACAACTACAAACAATTCTGCTTTTACGTTGAGTGCCAGTATTTCCGGAACTTTGACAAATACCCAAGTGAAAGTCTTCCAAAACGGAATTCAATTACCTAACGTCAACATCCTAACAAATGGTCAAATACAGATTCCTACAACCTTAGTTGCTGGAATCAATACATTCGATCTAGAAGTAAGCAATGGGTGTGGAAACGACATGGAAATTACTTCCATTTATTACCAAAATTGTATCGCTCCTACGATTACAGTTCAAAGTCCAACACAAAATCAATCTTTGACAGCTGCAGGAAATGCCATCCGTTTGAAAGCTACGTTAAGCAATGTTGCCACAAAACAAAACATCAAAGTAATTGTAAACGGAATCGAGCAAACGAACTTCACCTTCAATGCAACAACAGGTGCACTTGAATTGGGATTAGCTCCCATTAACGGAAGTAATAGCATCACCATTACAGCAACGAATAATTGTGGTTCGGATGTTGAAACAATTCAATTCAACTACATCAATTGTACAGGAATTTCACCGAACGTAACGTTTGTTTCAGCGGGTGGGACAGTTAATTCTTCCATTTACAATTTGATTGCAAGCACACTTACTTCAAACGTAGTAGCCAGCTCCCAAAACACTAACAATTCAACGAATCAAACAATCACTGTGACTCAAAATGGTTCTCCGATTGCCTTTAATCAAGCAGCTGGACTAATCAATGCAGTGACTACGTTGATGCCAGGAATAAACACCTTCGTTGTAACGGCAACAAGTGTTTCTTGTGGAAGTGATTCGGAAACAATCACCGTTAATTACAACAATTGTATCTCGCCACAAATTACCCTAATTCAACCTACCTCAACAGGTGGAACAACAAATATTGGCACGCTTCAATTCAAAGCAAGCGCTACGAATATTGTTCAATCACAAAACATTCAGTTGGTTAAAAATGGTCAGCAAATTCCATTCACCTTTACAAATGGTCTAATTAACGCAACAATCAATTTAACGAATGGCATCAATACAATTACCTTATCGGTAAACAATGCGTGTGGCAACGATGCTGAGACGTTTACAGTGAACTATGTTCAATGTATCCCGCCAACGATTCAACTAAATTCATCCATCCAAACAGGCACGACGGTTACGAATGCGAACTTCCCGTTTAGTGCGATTGTACTTGGTGCGAGTACACAAAATATGAGTTTGAAATTAAATGGAGTATCAACTCCATTTAACAACGGAAATGGATCCGTTACTGCGACATTGAATCTTTCAGCAGGTTTAAATACCATCATCTTCAATGCGAGCAATGATTGTGGTGTTGACGTAGAAACGATTACGGTTAATTACGATAATTGTATCGCCCCTTCCATTTCAAACTTCTCAAACAATGCAAGTACGATCGTAGCTATTGCCAATGCCTCGCAAACAATAACGGCTACTATTGCTAACGCAACTGCTCAAAATACAGTCTTTACGCAGAATGGAGTGCAACGACCGTTTAGCTTGGTAAATGGACAATTCAGTGCTACAGTGAATCCAGTTACAGGTGTTAATTCATTTGTATTAACTGTCAGCAATAACTGTGGGACAGACCAACATAATTGGAATATTCAATTTACGCCATGTACAGCTCCTGTAATTACAGTTTCCAATCCTAGTAATAGTGGTCTTTCGGTAAATTCTGCCAGCTTTAATTTTCAAGCGAATCTTCAAAACATTACGAACACACAAGAAATATTATTCAGCTTAAATGGGGGGAGCATTTCTAATTACACTTATTCAAACGGGAACTTTGCTGCAAATCTGAATCTACAAAATGGATTAAATACCATTATCCTGAAAGCAACAAATGCTTGCGGAACAGATTTAAAAACAATAACCATTTTCTACAATAATTGTGTCGCACCGATTATCTCAGTAAGCAGTCCTACATCCAATGGAGGAACTGTTGCGAATTCTGCTTTTACTTATTCCGCGAACATTCAAAACATCACAAGTGCACAAGGAATTCTTTTCAGTTTAAACGGCAATGCTATTTCAAATTACACCTTCAATAACGGACAACTTACTGCGAATATGAATTTAAGTGCTGGATTAAACACTTTTGTATTAACCGTTTCTAATGCGTGTGGATCAGACATGAAAACGGGAACAGTAACTTATTTAAATTGTACCTCTCCAATTGTTTCAATTACAAACCCAGCAACGAATAATATAACTGTTACAAATTCAAGCTATACATTCCAAGGAAACGTGCAGCACATGTCAAGTTTACAAGGGGTTTCTTTGCAAAGGAATGGTTCAGCCGTTTCCAATTTGTCTTTGGTGAATGGCGTTATTTCTGCGAATGTAACATTGAGCATTGGCATTAATACTTTTGTGTTATCCGCAACGAATGCGTGTGGTACAGATGAAAAAATTCAATCGATTAACTATGTGCCATGTAGCGCTCCGCAAGTTGCTATTACCAGTCCTTCAAATACCAATTTTGGCGTTTCGAATCCAATCGTTAATTTTCAAGCTTCCGTCTCGAACATGAATTCAAATCAAGGAATTAGCCTAACCTTGAATGGTAATCCTATCACAAACATGGTCTTTTTAAACGGACAAGTATCAGCAACAATTACCCTTTCAAATGGCATGAATACGATTTTGCTTTCTGCGACAAATGCGTGTGGAAACGATGCTCAAAACTGCGTTATTCGCTATGAACCATGTATTGCACCAGTTGTGACAATTAACAATCCAGCGGGTTCAAACTACACTGCAACGACCAATTCAATCCCATTTGCTGCTTCAGTACAAAATTTAACAAATGCCCAAGGATTGAGTTTGACAGTGAATGGAGTACCCGTGAGTAATATGCAATTCGATGTGTCTTCCGGACTTGTCACTGGGAATATTCCTTTATCAACAGGAAACAATAGCATTGTTTTAAGTGCGAATGGTTCTTGTGGAACAGATAGTAAGACAGTCAATGTATCCTACAATCCGTGTATCGCTCCCGTCGTTTCTATTAATTATCCATCAAGCGCAAGTACTACAGTAAGTTCCAGTAATTATGGATTCCAAGCGAACATACAAAATGCCACAGCCCAAGAAATCAGTTTAAATGTAAACGGTACAAATGTGACAAATTTCAACTTTGCAAATGGAAATATTTCAGCGAATCTTATTTTATCGAATGGAAACAACGAGATCATACTTTCAGTCACCAATGCATGTGGTACAGACACAAAGACAGTGTTCATAAAATATGAAGAGTGTCTTCCTCCGGTAATTAGTATTAGCAATCCGTTAACGGCAAATACATCCGTTACCAATGCTAGCTTCAATTTTACGGGTGTTATCCAAAACATCGGAAATGGACAGGGAATCACTTTGACATTGAATGGAAACATTATTCCAAATGCAAGTTTTGTCAATGGTCAGATTTCTGCCATGTTAAACTTAACAAGTGGTTTGAATCAAATCGTTTTATCAGCTTATAACAACTGTGGGACAGATAGTCAAACAACGAGTATCTCCTTTGACCAATGTATACCACCAGTGGTAAGCATTCAAAACCCCGTAGATTTATTTTATGGTGTAAACAGTCCGATATTTCCTTTTCAAGCAACCGTTTTAAACATGCCAAATACACAAGGCATCAACTTTACAGTTGCAGGTACTCCAGTAAGCAATTTCAATCTATCCAATAATAATTTCACTTCTACTTTAAACTTGCCAGAAGGTGTGAACGAAATTGTTTTAACGGCAACAAATGCATGTGGTACATCTTCGCAACTGCGCACCATTCGTTACCAGAGTTGTATTCCACCGGTGGTGAACATAACGACAGATCCAATTTCAGGAAGTACAACAAATTCTACAAACCTGGTTTACACAGCAAATGTGACAAACTTCGCCCCTAGCACAATTCTTCAGTTAACAGTAAATGGCGTAAATTACACAAACTTCTCCAATTTGAATGGTGCAATAAGTGCAAACATTTCTCTTTCTAATGGAGCTAACGAGGTGCAATTAACAGCAATTAGCTCGTGTGGTACTGATACGAAAACGTATATAATTACTTTTGATGATAGCAGTCCAAATGGTGGTCCCGGAAATTCTGATGGAACGTTTAAGCAAAATCAACAACCGAATCAAACGAAACCAACACAAAATAATACGCCAAACAAACCGGCAACGACACCTGCACCAACGAAACCGGCACAGAACACTACACCAGCGAAACCTACAACGCCTCCTCCTGCAGCAAAACCAACAACAGTTCCGGCTACAACAACTACACCAGCGAAACCTGCAACACCTCCGCCTGCTGCAAAGCCAACAACAGTTCCGACAACAACTACTGCACCGGCGAAACCTGCAACACCTCCACCTGCTGGAAAGCCAACAACAGTTCCGACTACAACTACTGCACCGGCGAAACCTGCTCCTGCAACACCACAGAAAGAAATACCAGCGTCTGGTGGAGGTCAAAAGCCCGCCAACACCAACCAGAGTCCACAAAATCAAACGAATCCAGTTACGCCAAAAGGCGGAACAACAGAAAAAGGAGGAGGCAAATAAGCCTCCTTTTTTATTACAAATAGTAGTAATTTTCATCAATTCTTGCTATATTCGCAGTCTTAAATTTTAGTGAAATGGCAATTATTGGAAAAATACGCGCAAAATCGGGATTACTTGTTGGAGTAGTAGGTCTTGCATTAGCAACCTTCATCTTATCAGATTACCAACAAATGCTAGGCATCAATGAAGGGGAATATGGTATAGGTACTGTATATGGAGAAAAAGTAGATCCAAAAGATTACACAATTGCTAGCAATAAATTCCAGGAGCAAGGTAGAAACCAAGCCATGCAAAATAATAAGGAGTTTACCGATGCGGACATGGAAACAGCTAACGATAATAGCTGGAACTATTTAGTGGATTCAACTATTTTAAGTAAAGAATATAATGCGCTAGGTATTTCCGTTTCAGAACGCGAGTTTAACGCTTATTTACTTGCAACTGATGGATTTAACATCATTCAAGACCTCAATCAATTCTTTGTGGATTCGTTAACTGGTGCAGTTTCTCCTCAATCAATGGTAGAAGGAAGAAAAAAACTTCAATCAACATTAACGAAATTAAAAACAAGTAAAGAACCGCAAGCTGTTCAACAGTGGAATGGGACAAAGCAATATTACACAGATACAAGAAAACGTGAGAAATATTTTGGTTTGTTAGACCAAGCAGCTTATGTTACCAACCTTGAAGCAGCGGATAAATATTATGCAGCGAAAGAAACAAAATCAATTTCTTTTGTTTTTCGCCCATATTCTGATATCGCCGATGCAAACGTTAAAGTTTCGGACAAAGAACTACGTGCATACTACGAGGAACATAAAGCAGATAAAAAATATGCGATTCGCTCATCTTCTCGCGAAGTAAAAGTATTTGATGTAGTTGTTGCGCCATCGAAAGCTGATACAACTAAAATGAACAAAACGTTGAACGAATTGAAAGCTGGATTTATTACATCAACGAATGACTCATTGTATGTTTTACGCAATAGTGATGTTAAAGTATACTTCAATAACAAGCGTTCTACTGCTGTTCCAGAAGGAAATCCAAAATCAAATCAATACCAAACTTATCCTATTTCTTACGATACCATTTTCAAATTAGCTGCAATTGGACAAGTTGTTGGTCCATATGCAATGAAAGAAAATATGGTTATCTCTAAAGTAATTGGATTTACGCCTTCTCGTTTGAAAGCTAGACATATTCTTTTAGCCACTGGAGGGAGCAAAGATGCAAAAGTGATTGAAGCAAAACGCAAAACAGCGGATAGTTTATTAAAAGTCATCAATACAGACAATTTCGTAGCTATCTCAGATAAATTTTCAGATGATACACAATCGAAAAAAGCAGGTGGTGTTATTGATAATTTCTTAGAAGGTGACATGGTTGCTGAATTCGGTTCGTATTGTGCAACAGCTCCATTAAATAAATTTGGTGTTGTTAAAACGGAATTTGGGTTCCACATTGTTGAAGTTTTAGAAAGAGACGCATCGAAATTGCCCGTTTTAGCATCGATCTCAAAACAATTTAAAGCATCTGAAGAAACCATCAGTAATAAAGAAAGTGAAATCAATAACATTCTGTACAAATTGGATAGAAAAGTTGGTAAAACGACTGATTTAATAAAGAAAGTTAGCTTATTTGATACAATCGTTCGTCAAGCAAATTATGTTGCTCGTTCGATTTCATTAGAGGACAAAGCACCTAAAACATATGGCT